>DATFVB010000073.1 GCA_035260525.1 Thermoanaerobaculia bacterium | reverse complement strand
GCGGCGGGCGCGGCGGCTGCGTGGGCGCTCGACCGCTACGCGCTCGTTCCGCTGCCGGCCGACGTGTACCTCATGTCCCACGTTCCGTTCGCGCTCCATCCTCGGGACCTGGCGCTCGTGATCGCGTTCTCGCTCGCCGCGGCGATGGGCGCGGCGGCGCTCCCCGCGCGCGCCGCGGGCCGCGTCGGTCCGGCGGAAGCGCTCCGCCTCTCGCGATGAGCGTCCCGGTCGTGCGGGCCTGTGCGCTCACGAAGACGTACGGGAGCGGTCCGGCAGCCGTCCGCGTGTTCGAAGAGCTGTCGATCGAGGTCGCCGCGGGGGAGTTCGTCGCGGTCGTCGGGCCGTCCGGATGCGGGAAATCGACCCTCCTCCACCTGCTCGCGGGAATCGATTCGCCCGATTCCGGGTTCGTGGAGATCGATGGCGTGCGCATGTCGGACCTCGGCCCCGCAGAACGCGCGAAGCTTCGCAACGAGCGGATCGGGTTCGTGTTCCAGTTCCACCATCTCCTGCCGGAGTTCTCGGCGGCCGAGAACGTCGCGCTGCCGCTCCGCATCGCGGCCGTCCCGCCCCGGGAGGCGCGCCGGCGCGCGGGGGAGATCCTGGAGCGCGTCGGCCTCGCCGGCCGCGCCTCGCATTTCCCGGCCGAGATGTCGGGCGGGGAGCTCCAGCGCGCCGCCGTGGGGCGCGCGATCGCGCGGAGCCCCCGCGTGATCTTCGCCGACGAGCCCACGGGCAACCTCGACCGCGAGAACGCGGAACGGGTTTTCCTCCTGCTGCGGGAAGTCCAGCGCGAGAGCGGAGGCAGCGTCGTGCTCGTCACGCACGATCCGGAGCTCGCGTCGCGGTGTGATAAAATTTTCCCGATGTCCACCCCAGGAATTCGCCAGGGAGTGCCCGGAGGGATCGGAAGCCCGGATGTTTGAAAAATACAACGAGAAGGCGAGGCGGGCCCTCTTCTTCGCCCGCTACGAAGCCTCCAAGCTCGGTTCGAAGGTAATCGAATCCGAGCACATCCTGCTCGGCATCCTGCGGGAAGGCGAGGACATCATCAAGGAGATCTTCTCCCGGTTCAACGTCAAGCCCGAGGAGATCCGCCGCGAAATCGAAGGGGACCGGATCTTCGTCGAGCGCATCTCGTCGACCGCCGAGCTCCCGCTCTCGGAGGAGTCCAAGAAAATCCTCGCCTACGCGAGCCACGAGGCGGAGTCGATGGTGCATCCTTACGTCGGAACCGAGCACCTCCTCGTCGGGATCCTGCGCGTCGACGGGTCGGTCGCCGGGCGCCTCCTCACGGCGCGGGGCTTCAACCTCTACGGCGTGCGCGAGGAGACGATCTCGCTCATCAAGGAGCGCGAGGCCTCGAAGCAGAAGAAGGAGCTCCCGTTCCTCGCCGAGTACAGCCGGGACCTGACGGCCGCGGCGAACGCGGGGACCTTCGACCCGCTCATCGGGCGCGACAAGGAAGTCGAGCGAATCATCCAGATCCTCTCCCGCCGGACCAAGAACAACCCGATCCTCCTCGGCGAGCCGGGCGTCGGCAAGACCGCGATCGTCGAGGGTCTCGCCACGCGCATCGTCGAGGGAGCGGTCCCGCTCTTCCTCTCGACGAAGAAGATCCTCGCGCTCGACCTGTCGCTCATCGTCGCCGGAACGAAGTACCGCGGGCAGTTCGAGGAGCGCCTGAAGGGCATCCTGAAGGAGCTCCGCGAGAACAACGACATCATGATCTTCATCGACGAGATCCACTCGCTGATCGGCGCGGGCTCGGCGGAGGGGTCGCTCGACGCCGCCAACATCCTGAAGCCCGCGCTTTCGCGCGGAGAGATCTCCTGCATCGGCGCGACGACGATGCGCGAGTACCGCAAGTACATCGAGAAGGACCGGTCGCTGCTGCGCCGCTTCCAGGCGGTCACGGTCGCGCCGCCGACCGAGACCGAGACGTTCGAGATCCTCGAGGGCGTCAAGGAGCGTTACGAGCAGTTCCACAAGGTCCGGTACTCGTCGGAGGCGATCCGGACGGCGGTGTACCAGTCCAATCGCTACATCACCGACCGCTTTTTCCCCGACAAGGCGCTCGACCTCCTCGACGAGGCGGGCGCGAAGGTGAAGCTGAAGAGGGTCGCCGACACCCAGAACCTGAGGAAGCTCGAGACGGAGACGAAGCAGATCGTCAAGGAGATGAAGAAGGCGATCTCCGACAAGGACTTCGAGAAGGCCGTGTTCCTCCGCGAACGCGAGATCGAGCTCAAGGAGGAGATCGAACGCGCGAAGGCCGCCTCGGCGGACCGGCCGGACTCCTCCCAGGAGGTCACCCGCCAGGACATCGAGGAGATCATCTCCTCCTGGACCGGCATTCCGGTCTCGTCGCTCCAGATGGAGGAGGCGGAGAAGCTCCTCCACATGGAGGACGCCCTGAAGAAGCGGATCGTCGGGCAGGAGCAGGCGGTCGGGGCGATCGCGAAGGCGATTCGCCGTTCGCGGCTCGGGGTGAACAACCCGAACCGGCCGATGGGCTCGTTCATCTTCCTCGGGCCGTCGGGAGTCGGCAAGACGGAGGTCGCGCGGCGGCTGGCCGAGTTCCTCTTCGAGAACCAGAAGGCGCTCGTCCGCTTCGACATGTCGGAATTCATGGAGAAGCACGCGGTCTCCAAGCTGATCGGCTCGCCTCCCGGGTACGTCGGTCACGAGGAAGGCGGACAGCTCACCGAGAAGATCCGGCGCAATCCGTACAGCGTCATCCTGCTCGACGAGATCGAGAAGGCGCATCCCGACATCGCGAACCTGCTGCTGCAGATCCTCGAGGACGGAATCCTGACGGACGCATACGGCAACGTCGTCGATTTCAAGAACACGCTGATCATCATGACCTCCAACATCGGGACGCGGCACCTCGTCACACAGACGCGGATGGGCTTCGGCGACTCGAAAGAGCCGCGCACCCACCGCGAGATCGAGGACCTCGTGTTGAAGGAGCTGCGGCGCGACTTCTCGCCCGAGTTCATCAACCGCATCGACGACGTGATCGTCTTCCACCCGCTCTCCCACGAGGAGCTCCAGCGCGTGTGCCGGCTGCTCATTTCCGACGTCAACGAGGCGCTTCGGTACAAGAACGTGACGGTGGAGATCGACGACGAGGCGATCGAATGGCTCCTCGTTCGCTCCGGGGAAGATCCCCACATGGGCGCGCGTCCCCTGCGGCGGGCGATCCAGAAGTACGTCGAGGACCGAATCTCCGAGTCGCTGATCGTGGATCGTGAGGAGAAGATCAGCAGCTTCTCCGTCACCGTGGAGGGTGACGAGCTCTCGGTCGCCGCGCGCGACAAAGAGACCGTGAGCCAGGTAGACTGATCGTTGAAGCGGCTCGTCCAGATCGCCGCGGCGGGTGTCCTGTCCCTGTGCGCGGCCGCGGCGAGCGGCCAGATCTCGCCCGTCCCCGCGCCGGCCGCGCCGCCTCCTCCCGCGCCCCCCGGTAGCGCGCCGGCCGCGCCGCCATCGGCGGCCCTCCCCGGTAACGCCCCGAAGATCGTCGGCTTGCGCATGATCGGCTCGACCGCCGTGTCGCCCGATACGGTCCTCTATTACCTGGGCGTGCACGTCGGAGATCCGTACGATCCCGCGAAGATCCGGAAGAACTTCGTGAACCTCTGGAGCTCGGCGCTCTTCGACGACATCCGCGTCGACGCCGACCGCGGACCGGAAGGCGTCACGTTGTTCGTGACGGTCACCGAGCGCCCGACGATCACGTCGGTCGAGTACACCGGCAACAAGAAGCTCTCCGTCTCGCAGTTCCGGGACAAGCTCACGCAGGAGAAGGCCTCCATCAAGACGGGCGCGCCGCTCTCGATGAAAGACGTCGCCGCGGTGTCGCAGGCGATCCGCGACGCGTATCAGGAGAACGGGTTCCGAAGCGTCTCCGTGGACTGGCGAGTCGAAGGGAAAACGAAGACCGACCAGAAGCTCGTCTTCGTCATCGACGAGGGGGAGAAGATCAAGATCTCGGCGATTCGGTTCACGGGGAACCACGTCTTCTCCGCCGCGCGCATCCGGCTCGCCATGAAGAAGACGAAGGTGAACACGGTCTGGCGCCTGCTCTCCGACAAGACCGTCTACAACCAGGCGAACTTCGACGAGGACATCGAGTCGATCAAGCACCTGTACCAGGATTACGGCTACAAGGACGTCGTCGTCAAGGAGCCGCAGCTCGAGATCTACGCCAAGAATCCGGCCCAGAAGAATCCGAAGAAGATCCACAAGCGCGTGCGGATCACGATTCCCCTCGTCGAGGGGGACAAATTCTATTTCGGGAAGATCGACGTGGGGCTCGAGGAGGGCGATCCGAAAGTCTTTCCGAAGGAGGAGCTCCTCCGGGAGTTCCGCTACTGCCGGCCGGGAGCGGTCCTCTCGCGGGCGCGGATGACCGAGGCCCTGTCGGTCATCGAGAGCAAGTACAAGAAGAAGGGGTACATCTACTGGTACGGCGAGCCTCAGTACCAGGCGGTGAGCAAGGACCGCCGGGTGGACATCGTCGTCCGCATGTTCGAAGGAGACCCGTTCCGTCTCGGCCGGCTCGAGTTCACCGGAAACACCGGGACCCGGGACAAGGTTCTCCGCCGCCAGGTCGCGATCGACGAGGGCCAGGTTCTCGACATGGACGCGTTCAAGAAGAGCATCGTGAAGATCTCGCAGCTCGGCTACTTCAAGCTCGGCGAGGACCCGTCCTTCGTTCCGGACAACGCGAAGAAAACCGTCGACGTCACGGTGAAGGGGGAGGAGACCTCGCGCAACGAGCTCAACTTCGGCGCCGGCTACTCCGGGTTCGACGGCTTCTTCGGCCAGTTCTCGTTCTCGACCCGGAACTTCCTCGGGCGGGGGGAGATCATCTCGGCGTCGGTCCAGCTCGGGCGGATCACGAAGCTCTACGACGTCGGCTACACGGTGCCGTGGTTCCGGGACAAGGACCAGACGGTCGGGGGGCAGATCTACAGCCGCCAATCCACCTACCTCGACATCGACGACCGGCGGAAGGGCTTCTCGGTCTTCTGGGGGCGCGCGCTGGGAATATTCGACTCGTACTCGCTGACGTACGGTCTCGAGAGCATCCATTCGCGGTACCCCGTCCAGCCGGCGCCGGTCCCGCCCGGAGCGCCGGTGCCTCCGCTCGCGACGTCGCTCGTCGACGGGACGACCTCCTACGTCAGCCCGGGTTACCGGTACGACTCGACGGACGACCCGATCGACCCCTCGACCGGACGGCGCTTCTTCGTCGCGGTCGAATATGCCGGCCTCGGAGGATCGAACTACTTCGTCAAGCCGAGCCTCGGGGGGACCGCGTACATTCCCTTCCTGCACAACCGGTATTTCGGCGTGCACGCGGAGGCCGCGTACGCGATCCCGATCGCGGGACGGGACCTTCCGATCTTCGAGCGGTTCTCGCTCGGAGGGGAGCAGAACATCCGCGGTTTCCCGATCGGGTCGATCGTTCCGGTCGACCGCGCGCACCACATCTTCGTCGACCCGCAGGGGCGAATTCTCGGGGGCGACAAGTACGCCGTCCTGAACGTGGAATACGTCTTCGCGCGGCTCGGTCCTGTGAAGCTCCTGTCGTTCTTCGACGCGGGGAACACGTGGATCGAGCATCAGTCCTTCGTCATCTCGGACATCCGGAGCTCCGTGGGGCTCGAGATGCGCCTGGTGCTCCCGATCTTCCAGGCCCCGCTCCGGTTCATCTATTCGTGGAATCTGCACCCGATCCAGCCGCTCGACCAGTTCGGGTTTCCGATCTCGCGCTTGAAGGAAAAGCGGAGCGGATTTGACTTCTCGATCGGCACGACGTTCTGATATCCTCCCGCTTTTGCGAGAGTTCTACGGATGGACCCGCGGGGCGCGCGTGCCGCGCGCCGCGACAAGGAGAGCGAATGAAGTTCTGGGCAATCGTGACGATGGCCGGCGCGCTGGCGTTGCCGGCCGCGGCGCAGACGGCGCCGCCGAAAATCGCCGTCATCGACGTGCAGAAGCTCGTCGTCGAATCGGCCGCGGGCAAGGAAGCGCAGGGCCGAGTCAAGAAGATCATCGACGCCAAGCAGGTGGACTCCGAGAAGCTCCAGAAGGAGCTGCAGGCCCTTCAGCAGCGGCTCACCGACCAGGGGCCGTCGATGACCGACGACAAGCGCGAGCAGCTCAACAAGGAGTACCAGGAGAAGGGGATCTCGTACAAGCGATTCCAGGACGACGCCCAGCGGGAGGTCCAGGAGGCGCAGCAGCGGGAGTTGAGCGAGCTCGAGAAGCGGGTCCTTCCCGTGATCAACCAGGTCGGGAAGGAAAAGGGATACACCCTGATCTTCAACAAGTACGCTCCCGGGATGCTCGTCTACGCCGACGAGTCGGTGGACATCACCGAGGAGGTGCTGCGCCGCTTCAACACGCAGGTGACGGCGCCTCCCGTGAAGGAGCCGGCCAAGGCTCCCGCCGGCAAGCCGGCCGCGCCGCCCAAGACGGGCGCGAAGACGCCGCCTCCGCCGCCGGGCGCCCACTGATTCGGTGAAGCCGTTCTCCCTCGCCGAGATCGCCGGGGTGACGGGCGCCACACTCGCCGGCCCCGGCGAACTCGTCTTCCGGGGGTTCGCGCCGCTCGCGGAGGCCGGACCCGACGAGATGAGCTTCGTCGCCGGCCCGCGCAACGCCGCCGCCGCCCGCGCGAGCCGCGCGGGGGCTCTGATCGTCTCGAGCGCGGAGCAGGCCGCCGGCCGCCCCGCGCTGATCCACCCGAACCCGACCGCCGCGTTTGCGGCGGCGCTCGAACACGTCCATCCCGAGGCGCCCGTCGCCCCCGGCCGGGCCGCGACCGCCGTGGTGTCCGCCGAAGCTCGGGTCGGCGCCGGTGCGTCGATCGGGCCGGGAGCCGTGATCGATCGGGGTGCGGTGCTCGGCGAGGGATGTCTCCTCGAGGCGAACGCCTTCGTCGGCGAGGGAGCCCGGCTCGGCTCCGGCGTCCGGCTCGGGGTCGGGGCGGTCGTCGCGGCGGGATGCCGCGTCGGTAATCGTTGCCGGATCGCCGCCGGCGCGGTCGTCGGGGCGGACGGTTTCGGCTATGTCTGGGACGGCTCCGCGCACCGGCGGATCCCGCAGATCGGGATCGTCGTGCTCGAAGACGACGTCGACGTCGGCGCCAACGCGTGCATCGACCGGGCGGCGCTGACGGAGACGCGGATCGGGCGGGGGACCAAGATCGACAATCTCGTGCAGATCGGCCACAACGTCGTGGTCGGCGAGCACTCGATCATCTGCGGACAGACGGGGATCGCGGGTTCGGCGAAGATCGGGAGCGGGGTGACGCTCGCCGGGCAGGTCGGCGTTGCGGACCGGATGGTCGTCGGCGACGGCGCGACGGTATCGGCGCAGGCCGGCGTCATGCGCGAGGTCCAGCCCGGCGCCGTCGTCTCGGGCATGCCCGCCGAGCCGCACGCCGACTTTCTCCGGCGCGAGGCGGCGGCCGACCGGCTGCCGGAGCTGTTCGACCGGGTGCGCGCGCTCGAAGCGCGTTCGAAGGAGGAGTGATGGAGCTGTCGATCCACGAGATCCTTCGGATCCTTCCGCACCGCTATCCTTTCGTTCTCGTCGATCGGATCCTGGAGATGGAGCCCGGCCGGCGGGCCGTGGGGCTGAAGAACGTCTCCTTCAACGAGGAGTTCTTCCAGGGGCATTTTCCCGGCAACCCGGTGATGCCCGGCGTGCTCGTCGTCGAGGCGATGGCGCAGACCGCCGGGGTCTGCCTCCTCGCCTCGGTCGCCGACCGCGAGGAGCGCGTGCCCTATTTCACCGGCATCGACGCGTGCAAGTTCCGGCGCCCCGTCGTGCCCGGCGACCAGCTGCGGCTCGAGGTCGAGATCATCACGACCAAGCTCCGGCTCTGCAAGGCCCGCGGCCGCGCGCTCGTCGACGGCCACCTGTGCGCGGAGGCGATCATCTTCTCCTCGATCGTCGAGAAACCGCGCGGATGATCCACTCGACCGCGATCGTCTCGCCGAAGGCCGAGATCGCCGGCGGGGTGGAGATCGGACCTTACGCCGTCATCGGCGAATTCGTGACGCTCTCGCCGGAATGCCGCGTCGGCGCGCACGCGGTGATCGAGGGACCGGCGTTCTTCGGGGAGGGGAACCGGATCTTCCCGCACGTCGCGCTCGGCCTCGCGCCGCAGGACCTGAAGTATCGCGACGAGAAGACGGAGCTCCGCGTGGGCGCGCGAAACGTCTTCCGGGAGTATTTGACCGTCCATCGCGGGACCGTGGGGGGCGGCGGCGTCACCGTGATCGGCGACGACAACTATTTGATGGCGTACATTCACATCGCGCACGACTGCCGGGTGGGATCGCGGACGATCTTCGCCAACTACGCCGCGCTCGCCGGCCACGTCGAGATCGGCGATGACGCGATCCTGGAGGCGTTCTGCGCGGTCCAGCAGTTCTCGCGCGTGGGGCGGCACGCGTTCGTCGGCGCGATGACGCGCGCGTCGCAGGACGTCCTCCCGTTCGTCAAGACCGTCGGGACCGACGAGGTCCGCACGTACGGCGTGAACACGATCGGCTTGAAGCGCAAGGGATTTTCCGACGAGCGGATCGAGCGCTTGAAGGACATCTTCCGGCTGCTCGCCTCGCCGAGGCTCAACACCTCGCAGGCTCTCGGGCGGATCGAGCAGGAGTTCCCCGACGACCCCGACGCGTCCTACGTCGCCGGGTTCGTCCGGTCGGCGAAACGGGGGGTGCACAAGTGAGCGCTCCGATCGCGATCGGCGTCGCCGGCGTCGGGTCGCTCGGGCGGCACCACGCGCGGGTGCTCGCGGGGCTCGAGGGGGTGCGGGCGGCGGGAGTCTACGACGTGCGGCCCGAGCGCGCGGCCGAGGTGG
The DNA here is from genome assembly GCA_035260525.1 of Thermoanaerobaculia bacterium. NCBI lineage: Bacteria > Pseudomonadati > Acidobacteriota > Thermoanaerobaculia > Thermoanaerobaculia bacterium. Next base: position 64,039 of record DATFVB010000073.1, on the reverse strand, counting down.
CGGCCGAATTCGGGATCCCCGCGGCGCCCACCCTCGAGGCGCTGATCGATTCCTGCGAAGCGGTCGTCGTCGCCACGCCGACCGTCGCGCACCGCGACACGGCGGCCGCGGCGCTCGACGCGGGCCGCCACGTGCTCGTCGAGAAACCGATGACCGCGACGCTGGAAGAGGCGGACGACCTGATCGCGCGCGCGGCGCGCCGCGGCGTCGTCCTCCAGGTCGGCCACATCGAACGGTTCAACCCGGCCGTCGAGGCGGCCCTGCCGCTCGCGGCGGGCGCCCGTTTCATCGAGACGCACCGGCTCGGCGTTTTCACCGCGCGATCCCTCGACGTCGACGTCGTGCTGGACCTGATGATCCACGACCTGCAGATCGCCCAGGCGATCGTCGCGCGGCCGGTCGCGGAGGTCCGCGCGGCGGGGGTCGCGGTGCTCACGCCCCGGATCGACATCGCCAACGCCCGGATCGCGTTCGAGGGCGGCTGCGTCGCCAACCTCACGGCCTCGCGCGTATCAGTGGACAAGGTCCGGAAGTTCCGCGTCTTCGCGCCGGAGCACTACGTGTCGATCGACATGGGAACGCAGGAGATCGGCGCGGTCCGCCTTTTGCCCGGTCCCGACGGGAAGCCCGCCATCGTCCCGGCCTCCATTGCGGTCGCCAAGGAGGAGCCGCTGCGCCGGGAGCTCGCCTCCTTCGCCGCGGCCTGCCGCGGGGCGGCGCCTCTGGTCTCGGGGTCGGAAGGGCGTGCGGCCCTCGCGCTGGCGCTCGACGTCCGCGCCGCGATCGAGCAGCACCAGAGGACGGCGGCGACGGGCCGCGCGGTCGTGGCGTGAAGCCGCCGCGAAAGGGGGTCGCCTGACGGTGCGGATCGGGATCCTCGGCGGCAGCGGTCTGTACGACCTGCCCGCCCTCGCCGGCCGCGAGGAGCGTACGGTCGCGACCCCTTTCGGCGCCCCGTCGGATGTTTACGTACTGGGAGCGCTCTCCGGAGTGCCCGTCGCGTTCCTCGCGCGGCACGGCCGCGGCCATCGGCTCTCGCCGTCGGAGATCCCGTTCCGGGCCAACGTCTTCGGCTTCAAGGCGCTCGGATGCGACGCGATCCTCTCCGCGTCCGCGGTCGGAAGTCTCCGGGAGGAGCTCGCGCCCTCGCACGTCTGTGTTCCCGACCAGTTCATCGACCGGACCCGGTCGCGGATCGACACGTTCTTCCGCGACGGAATCGTCGCGCACGTCTCGCTCGCCGATCCGGTGTGCCCGTCGGTCTCCGGGGCGCTCGCCGCGTCCGCTCGAAAGGCGGGCGCGGTCGTGCACGAGGGCGGGACGTACGTGTGCATGGAGGGCCCTCCCTTCTCGACGCGCGCGGAGTCGAACCTCTACCGCTCGTGGGGAGCGAGCGTCGTCGGGATGACCAATTTGACCGAGGCGAAGCTCGCGCGCGAGGCCGAGATCTGCTACGGGACGATGGCGCTCGTCACCGACTACGACTGCTGGCGCGAGGCGACGGAAGAAGTTTCCGTGGAGATGGTGCTCGGGGTTCTCCGCGGGAACGCCGAGATGGCGCAGCGGGCGCTGCTCACCGCCGTTTCCCGGGTCGATCCCGGCCGCGGCTGCTCCTGTCGCGACGCGCTGCGCGACGCGATCGTGACCGACCCGGCGCACATCTCCGGGCGCGTCCGGGCCGACCTCGCCCCGATTCTCGGACGGCGCTTCCCGTGAAGCGCCGCGGGAGCGTCGTCGTCACGGGGAGCGTCGCGTACGACTACCTGATGACGTTTCCCGGGAGATTCCTCGAGCACTTCCTCCCGGACCGCCTGAACCGGATCTCGGTGTCCTTCCTCGTCGACGAGATGCGCCGCGTCCGCGGAGGATGCGCTCCGAACATCGCGTACGGACTGGCGCAGTTCGGCGAGCGGCCGCGGATCGTGGCCTCGGCGGGCCGGGACGCGGCGGACTACCGGGAGTGGCTCGCGGCCCAGGGGATCGACGTCTCGGGTCTCCGGATCCACGACGACCTCTTCACCGCCTCGTTTTTCGTTTCGACCGATCGCGACCAGAATCAGATCGCCTCGTTCTACACGGGCGCCATGGGGCGAGCGGGCGAGCTTTCGCTCGTCGGCGACGGACAGGCCCGACCCGCCTGGGTGATCGTGTCGCCGAACGACCCCGAAGCGATGACGCGGTATCCGCGGGAGTGTCGGGAAGCGGGCGTGCCGTTCGTCTACGACCCCTCCCAGCAGGTCGCCCGGCTGTCGGGCGCGGATCTCGTGGACGGCCTCGAAGGGGCCGCCGCCCTCATCTGCAACGATTACGAGTTCGGCATCGTTTCGCAGAAGACCGGGCTTTCCGAGGAGGACCTCCTCGCGGAGGTCGGCGCGTTGATCGTCACCCATGGCTCCGAAGGATCGACGATCCGCACCCCGGACGACCGGCACGAGATCCCTCCGGCGCGGCTGCGCGGCGAAGCGGTGGATCCCACCGGCGTCGGCGACGCCTATCGGGGCGCCCTGCTCAAGGGGATGCTCCGCGGCTATCCGTGGGACCTGAGCGGGCGCGTCGCGAGTGTGGCGGCGGTCTATTGCCTCGAGGCTCTCGGACCGCAGCCGCCGCGCTTTTCGCCCGACGACTTCCTCGGCCGGTTCCGGGAGAACTTCGGGGAAGCGGACCTGGCCGGATTGTTCTCGCCCGTCGCCGCCTGAGTGGCTAAGCGCCGCGGCCGCTGTCGCGCCCGTCTCCTCCCTGCTACAATCCTCCCGCACCGGATGCGAAAAGGGTCATTGCCAGACCGCGAACCCCTGGACGCGAAGGGATTGAGCTTCGCGGTCGTTGCGGCGCGCTGGAACGCGGACGTGACCGAGCGTCTCCTCGACGGGGCCCTCTCGGTGCTCCGGGCCGCGGGGGCCCGCGAGGTCGCGGTCGTCCGCGTGCCCGGTTCGTTCGAGCTCGTTTCCGCGTGCCGCTGGGAAGTCCGCCGGGCGCGTTCGGCCGTCGTCTCCCTCGGGTGCCTGATTCGCGGCGACACCCCGCACTTCGACGTGCTCTCCCGCTCGGTCGCGTCCGCGCTCGCGCAGTTGAACGCCGCTCAGGACGTCCCGATCGCGTTCGGCGTCCTCACCTGCGACGATCACGCGCAGGCGATGGATCGCGCGGGGGGGCGAGCCGGAAACGCCGGCCGCGAAGCGGCGGAGGCGGCCATCGAGATGGCGAGGCTGAGGAAACGCGCGCGGCAAGCGCCGCGGCCCCTCCGCGCCGGAGCGCCGGGGGCGCGAAAACGGGCGGAGGTCCGCTGATGGGGTCGCGACGCCGCGCCCGGGAGCTCGCGCTCCAGATGCTCTTCGAGAACGACCTGACGGGCGCCGCCCCCGAGGAGATGTTCCACCATTTCCAGGAGTGGCGGCACGCGGCAGACTCGACCCGGGACTACGCCAAGCGGCTCGTCATCGGAACTCTCGAGCACCGGCCGGAGATCGACGACCTCATCACCCGACAGGCGGACAACTGGCGCATCGAGCGGATGCCGGCCGTCGACCGGAACATCCTCCGGATGGCGCTCTACGAGATTCGCCACGAGCCCGACACGCCCGCCCCCGTCGTCATCGACGAGGCTCTGGAGATCGCGAAGCGTTTCTCGACCCCGAGGTCGTCGCAGTTCATCAACGGGATCCTCGACGGCGTCCTGAAATCGCCCGCGGAGACCGGGGAGCCGTGACGGGCGGTCGGATGGCGGCGTTCGCCATCGCTCTCCTCGCGGCGGCCGAGTCGTCGGGCGCGACCGCGGTCTACTTCGCCCGCGGCCGCGACGCCGCGCTCTTCGACCAGCTCGACGTGAACGGCTACTCGCTGGAGGCCTTCCCCGAGCGATCGGGCCTGCGTCTGGTCGTGCGGGCGTCTCCGGCTCGCCGGCCGAGCGGCGCGCCGCGGGCGCCGGAAGACGTCGGCGCCGCGCCCGCCCCGGCGCCCGACCGCGACCGGCTCGCGCGGTCGCTCGTCGCGGGCCAGCGCCTCCAGGCCGGCGCGGCCGGCGCGGTGCTCGCGTGGGTGCGACGCTCGGTCGCGTACGATTCCGACCGTTCCCGGCCACAGGAGCCCGCGGCGGTGTTCGCCTCCCGGCGCGCGTACTGCGTCGGGTTCGCCGAGCTCGCGGTCGACCTCCTGCGGCGCGCCGGAATTCCGGCGGCCACGATCCAGGGCGTCCTCGTGACCGACCCGGGGACCCCCGGCTACGCTCCGGAGCTCTCCGGCGTCTACCACCGCTGGGTCGAGGTCTTCTATCCGGATCGGGGATGGACGTTCGCGGACCCGCTCGCGGCGGGCGGAGGGGTCGACGCCCGATACGTCGCGTTCGCTCGGCGCTCCTGGACCCGTCCCGGGGACCTTCGGCTCGCCGTCGTTTCCGGGGAAACGCGGCCGGCTCCGGTGGAACCGCGATGACGCGCGCGACGCCGGCGGCGGCCGCGATCGGCGGAGAGACGGCGTGATCAAGCGCATCCTCGTCGTGGAGGATTCCGACGCGACGCGGTCGATGATCGTCGCGGCGCTCGACGATCCGGATCGGCGGGAGGTCTTCGAAGCGTCCTCGGGATTCGAAGCCCTGCGGCTGCTGCCCCGGCACCTTTTCGACGCGATCGTCACCGACGTGAACATGCCCGACATCAACGGCCTCGAGCTCATCGGCTTCCTGAAGAACCACCCGCAATACCGGACGATCCCGATTCTCGTCGTGTCCACCGAGGTCGCGGCGGCCGACGTCGAGCGCGCGATGGCGCTCGGATCGCAGGATTACGTCCGCAAGCCCTTTTCGGCCGAGCAGATCTGCTCGGCGGTCGACCGACTCCTCGCTACACCCCCCTCGCTGACATGAAGGGCGACGCGGTCGATTTCTCCGCCGAGGCGGCCGAGCGGCTCGAAACCGTCCGCAGCGTGCTCTCGCTCGCGCGGCCGCCCCGGGCCGGAGAGATCAACGAGCTCTTCCGCGCGGTACATTCGCTCAAGGGGCTCGCCGGGCTGAAGGGGTATTCGCGGTTCGCGGGCGCGCTGCACGAGGCGGAGAGCCTCCTCGACGCGATCCGCCTGTCGCGGGTGACGTGGACCGATCGCGTGCGCGAGGCGCTCGATCGGTTCTTCCTGCGGTTCGAGGCGGCGATCGACGCCGCGGCCTCGGGAGACGACGCGGCCTTTCCGGCGGAGGAGGCGATCGGACTCCTCTCGGAGGCGCGCGCACCGGCGTCGACCCCGCCCGCGGCTCCGCTGTCCGCCGAGCTCGATCTGCCGGAACGGACGGTGTCGTGCCTCTCCGAGTACGAGGAGAGCCGGCTGCGCGCGCATCGGGCGGCCGGCACGGCGATCTGGACGATCGACGTCGCGTTTCCCCTCGACGCATTCGAGGCGGCGTTGAAGGATCTCGGCGCGCGCTTGAACGACGGCGGGGAGTGGATCGCGACCCTGCCGCAGGTCGCCGGGTTCTCCGCGGAGCAAGTCGCGGTCCAGCTCCTCGTCGCCCGGGAACGGGAGCCCGAGGGTCTCCCGGAGGACGCAGGGCTCCGGCGGGTCAGCCGCGAGCCGGAGCAGCCGCGCGTCGCGGCCGAAGAGACGGAGCGGGCGGCGGTCCGCACCCTCCGCCTCGAGGCCTCCCGGCTGGAAGCGCTCCTCGCGGAGGCGGACGAAGCGCGGGCGCGCTTCCAGAAGCTTTCGGGCGAGATGGTGCGCCTGGAGGAGGGCCTTCCCCCTTCGCAGAGGGTGATCGCGGCGCGTCTCCGGCTGCGCCTCGACGGTTCGCTCGAGCGGCTCGCCCGGCAGGCGGCGGGGATCCGCACGGTTCCGATCTCGCGGCTCGGGGACCGGCTGAGCCGGGCGGCGAAGCGGATCCTCGAAAGCTCCGGCAAGAAGGCGGAGTTCCGGATCGTCGGAGGGGAGTCCGAGATCGACCGTGGGCTCGCGGACGATCTCGCCGATCCGCTCCTCCACATCGTGCGCAACGCGGTCGACCACGGGATCGAGTCCCCCGGGGAACGCCGCGCGGCGGGCAAGCCGGAGAGCGGCACGGTGACGCTCATGGCGCGCTCCCGGAACTCGCGGCTCCTGATCTCGCTCGCCGACGACGGGCGCGGCATCGACACCCTGGCCGTCGTGCGCCGGGCTCGAGAGCTCGGATGGATCCGGCCGGAAGCCGAGCCGACCGAGGAGGAAGCCCGCGCTTTCCTCTTCCGCCCGGGATTTTCGACCGCGTCCGCCGTCTCGGAGATCTCCGGGCGCGGAGTGGGCCTCGACCTCGTCGCCGAGCGGGTCGCGGCGCGCCACGGCGAGGTCCGGGTCCTCTCGACGCCCGGACGCGGAACGCGGTTCGAGATCGAGATCGCGATCGCGCAGGCGGTCTTCGACGCGCTCGTCGTCCTCGAACAGGATCGCGCCTGGGCGTTCCCGCTCGCGGCGATCGCGCGCGTCGCGCGGGAGAGCGCCGGCGACGCCGCGATCCCGCTCTCGCGCGTTGTCGCCGGGACGGAACCCGCCGCCGGACCCGGTCGCGTGACCGTCTTCCTGTCCGATCGCAGCGCGATCTCGGTCGCCCGCGTCCTCCGCCAGGAGATGCTCGTCGTCCGGCCGGTCGTGACCGGCGACGCGGCGCCGTTCCTGATCGGCGCGTCGCAGGGACGCGGCGATGACGCGATCCTGGTTCTCGACCCGAAACGGATCGTCCGGGCGGCCGGCGGGCCGCGCCCCGCGACGGCGGGCGGGGGCGCCGCGTGACCGCCGCCGCGGAGGCGATCCTGCGCTATTTCCGGCAACCGCCCCGGCGGACCCCGGACGACCTCGGCATCGTCTTCGGTTCGGAGGGGGCCGAGTACTTCGCGCCGGCCGCCGATCTCCTCGAGATCACCCCCGCGCTGCCGGTGTCGCCGCTCCCCGGCTCGCCGCACGGCGTGGCCTTCTGGCGCGGAAAGGCCTACGAGGTTCGAGGAAACGCCGCGGGCGCCGTCAATTTCATTCTCGTCGGCGGAGGCCCGGCGCCGTTCTTCGCCGTGTCCGAGACTCGACCCCGCGCCGTCTCCCGAACGGAAGCGCCGGGGCCCGCCGATTACCGGGAGGCGCATGGCCGACGATGAGCTGATCGCGGCCCTGCGCCGCGATTCCCGGGACGAGAGCTCGGACGTCCGGCAGAAAGTCGCGCGAATCCTCATGGAGCGGTCGGATCCGGACGCGATCGACCTGCTCGTCGAGCTCGCGGGGGACCCCGACTGGCGCGTCCGCAAGGCGGCGATCGAAGGGCTCGAGGCGAACCCGACGGAGGGCGTCGTCCAGGCCCTGATCCCGGCCCTTCACGATCAGGGCAACGCCGGAATGCGAAACGCGGCGGCGGAGGCGCTTCGCGCCTTCGGCATCCGCGCGCTGCCGTACCTCCTGTTCGAGCTCGGCCGGGTCGCGGACGCCGACGGGCGCATCGCGCTCGCGACGATCCTCGGCGACATCCCGGCCGAGGAAAGCGCGGCCGCGCTCGTCTCCCTCGTTTCGTCCGAGGACGTCAACGTGGCCTCGGCCGCCATCGTGGCGCTCGGAAAGATGAAGCGGCCCGAGGCGGTCCCGACGCTGATGCGCGTGCTCGCCGGCGACAATGCCTGGCTCCATTACCACGCGATCGAGACGCTCGGCCGCCTTCGCGCGGTCGAGGCGCTGCCGGCGATCGTCGCCTGCGACCAGAATCCCGCTCTGAAGAAGGCGGTGCTCGAGGCGGCGGGCGCGATCGGAGGGTTCGGGTCGATCGATCTGCTGGCGGGACGGCTCGCGAGCTCCTCGATCCCCGATTTCCCGCTCCTGCGCGCGCTCGTCGCCCTCGACGAGGCGCCCCGGCCGGCGATTCTCGCGCGCCGGGAGCGCGACTATCTCCGGCGGAAGTTCCGCGAGAACGCCCCTGCCGGCGCGGCGGCCGCCTTCGCGCTCGCCCTGAAGAAGACCGAGCGGCGCGACCGCAAGGCCGATCTCCTGCGGGCGCTCGGCTGGATTGCCGACCCGGAGTCGCTCCCGATCCTGGTCGCGGAGCTCTCGCGCGACTCGGCGGAGGCGGCCGAGCGCGCTCTCGAGGATTTCGGGGAGGCGGCGGGCCCCGCGCTCGTCGCGCTCCTCTCTCCCGCGGGAGACGAGCAGAAGGTCGAGCTCGCGATTCGCCTTCTCGGCCGGCATCCGTCGCGCGCGATGCTCTTTTCGGTGCTCGCCGTGCTCGAGCACGATTCTCCGCCCGTGAGGCGGGACGCGGTCGAGCTCCTCGGAAAGATCGGCGACTCGCGCGCGATCGACTACCTCGTCGCGCACCTCGGCGACGGGGACGCGGGCGTCGACGCGGCCGCGGCCGAGGCGCTCGCGTCGATGGCGAAGAACGACGCGGCCGCCCGCGAGCCGCTCCGGAAGCGCCTCGTCCGCGCGCTCGCGTCGCGCGACGGGCTCACCCGCGCGAATGCCCTGGCGCTGCTGGCCGGGCTCGGGGGAGAGGACTTTCGGGCGCAGCTCCTCTCGGCGAGCCGGGACGAGGACGCGGTCGTGCGGGGCCGCGCGGTCGCGATCGCGGGGAAGGAGAGCGACCCGTCGATGGCGGCCGTCTTCGAGCACGCGCTCGCCGACGAGAGCGCGCACGTGCGGCAGGTTGCCGTGCAGGCCCTCTGCGTGTCGGGGAGGGCCGCGTCGCACCGGGAGGCGATCTTCGCGTCGCTCGACGACGACGATCTCTGGGTAAGGGCCGCCGCCTGCCGCTGTCTCGCCTCGCTCGGCGGCGACGAAGCGTCGCGGCGGCTCCGGAATATCGCGGCGCGCGGCGAGCCGCCGGAAAGAATCGCGGCGCTCGAGGCCATCGGCGCGATCGGGGGACCCGCCGCGTGGGAGGCGATCGCGGCGTCGCTCGACGACGCCGATCCGGAGGTCCGGCAGGCCGCGCTCTCGGCGGCGGCCGATTCCCGCGAGTTCGAGGCGGAGAAGGCGATCGAGCGGCGCGTCTCGGACCCCGACTGGCGTCTCCGGGCCACCGCCCTCGAGGCGATGGGCCGGCGGGCGCGCTACGACCGCCGGCCGATCCTCCGACGGTCCCTCCTCGAGGACCCGGACGACCTCGTCGCGCGCTCCGCGCTCACGGCTCTCGAGGCGATCGCGGTGGAGTCGGACGTCGGCACCGTCGTCGAGGCGCTCTCGCGCGAGGCGATCGCCGAGGACCTGGCGGCGACGCTCCTGCGGTTCCGGCGGAGGTTTCCGGGCGCGGTCGAGCGCGCGTGGAGGGAGGCCGACCCGCGCCGCGCCGCCGTCCTGTCGGAGGTGCTCCGGGCCGACGCGGCGCCGTGACCGACAACGGCGGCGCGCCGTTTCCGAACGACCTGTTCCGGATCTTCGCCGACATGATCCGGGCCCGGAGCGGGATCGACTTCACCGAGTCGAACCGGTTCCTGCTCGAGTCGCGCGTCCGCCACCGCATCGAGGAGCTCCGGCTCGAAAGTCCCCGCGCGTACTTCTATCGGTTGCGCTACGGTCCCGGCGAGGAGCTCGAGTTCGACGCGCTGCTCGACCGGATCACGAATCCGGAGACCTACTTCTTCCGCGAAAACGAGCAGCTCGCCGCCTTCTCCGAAGACCTGCTCCCGGAATGGGATCGCGAGGCGGACCCCGGCCCGCTCCGGATCTGGAGCGCCGGGTGCGCGTCCGGAGAGGAGCCTTACACGATCGCGATGCTTCTCGAGGAGAAGGGATTCTTCGACCGACACTCGGTGGAAATCTTCGGGAGCGATCTGTCGTCGGCGAGTCTCGCGCGGGCGCGCGTCGCCGTCTTCCGCGAGAACGCGTTCCGCCAGACTTCCGACGAACGCCGGGCCCGCTTCTTCGAATCCGAGGGGGCCGGCCGGTTCCGGCTGAGGGAAGAGGTCCGCCGGCGCGTCGCGTTCGGACGCGTCAACCTCGTCGAGGCGTCGAGGCTCGCCGCGCTCCCGCGCTTTCACGTGATCTTCTGCCGAAACGTGCTGATCTACCTCGAGGACCGGGCCCAGCGCTCCGTCGTCGCGTCGCTGTACGACCGGCTGCTCCCCGGAGGACACCTCTTCCTCGGCCGCGTCGAGTCACTCGTCGCGTTCTCGACCGCCTTCCGGCTGCGCCAGCTGCCGCACGACCTGGCGTACCGGAAATGATCCGCGTCCTCGTCGTCGACGACAGCGCGTTTTCGCGCGTGACGATTTCCCGGATGGTCCAGAAGGACCCGGAGCTCAAGGTCGTGGCGACCGCGGTGAACGGGGAGGAGGCGATCCGGCTCGCGGTGGCGCACCGGCCGGACGTGATCACGCTCGACCTCGAGATGCCGGGGCTCGACGGGTTCTCGGTGCTGCGATGGCTCGCGGCGAACCTGCGGATCCCGGCGATCGTCGTGTCGTCGCGGCAGGGGCGCGACGACGTCTTCCGGGCGCTCGACCTCGGCGCCCTGGATTTCGTCCTGAAGCCGCAGGCGCACGCGTCGCTCGAGTACGAGCGGCTCGAGTCGACCCTCGTCGAGAAGGTCCGCGCCGCCGCGGCCGCGCGATACCCCGGAGAGTCCGCGGTCCCGGCCGTTGTGCCGCCGCCCGGCGCGGCGCCCCGGTCGGCCCGGCCCGGCGCGATCGTCGTCATCGGCGCGTCGACCGGAGGGCCGGCGGCGCTCTCCTCGCTCCTGCCCGCGCTGCCGGTGCTCGGCTGTCCGATCGTCGTCGCGCAGCACATGCCCGCGGGCTTCACCGGGCTCTTCGCCGAACGGCTCTCGCGGGTCGCGGGGTTTCCGGTCCTCGAGGCCCGCGACGGCCAGCTCCTGCAGCCGGGGCGCGCCTACGTGGCGCCGGGGGGCGCGCACCTCGACGTCGTCGGCGGGGCCCCCGCGTATCGCGCGCGGGTGGCGGAGCGCGCCGGCAACGACCTGTATTCGCCCTCCGTGGACCGGCTGTTCCGCAGCGCGGCGGCGGCGGCGGGTCCGCGGGCGATCGCGATCGTCCTCACCGGCATGGGAAGCGACGGACGCGACGGCGTCCTCGAGATTCGCCGCGTCGGGGGGAAGGCGATCGCCGAATCCGAAGAATCGGCGGTCGTGTTCGGGATGCCGCGCGAGGCGGCGCTGTCCGGCGCGGTCGACGAAGTCCGCCCTCTCGTCGAGATCCCGGAGGCGATCGTGCGGCTCCTGAACGCCGACGGCGGCCCGCCCTGACGCGCGGACGCGATCGGCGCGACGCATCGCCGCGCCCGCGACGCCTTGAATCGGCGCGTCTCCTCGCGTAGATTGGCTCGCTCATGTCCGACACGCGAGAGATCGAGGTCAAATGGCGCCGGCGTTGGGAGGACGAGCGAATCGCTTTCGTCGACACCGCCGATCCGTCGGTCTCGGGCGTCTACCTGCTCGTCATGCTTCCCTATCCGTCGGGCGACCGCCTCCACGTCGGGCACGCGCGGACCTACTTCCTGACGGACGCGCTGCACCGCTTCTGGCGACAGCGCGGACAGACGGTCTTCTGCCCCATGGGATGGGACGCCTTCGGCCTGCCCGCGGAGAACTACGCGATCCAGGTCGGCATTCCGCCGCGGCAGTCGACGCTCGCCAACATCGCCGCGATGAAGGAGCAGTTCCGGTCGTGGGGGGTTCTCTACGACTGGAGCAAGGAGATCGCGACGTGCGAACCGGAGTACTACCGCTGGAACCAGTGGTTCTTCCTCCGGATGTGGGAACGGGGTCTCGCCGTCCGCAAGAAGGCTCCCGTGAACTGGTGTCCTTCCTGCGAGACGGTGCTCGCCAACGAGCAGGCCGAAGGAGGGATCTGCGACCGCTGCAAGAGCCCCGTCGTCCAGCGCGAGCTCGAGCAGTGGTTCTTCAAGATCACCGACGAGGCCGAGTCGCTCCTCGCCGGGATCGACGCCCTCGAGGGGAAGTGGCCCGAGAAGGTCCTGACGATGCAGCGGAACTGGATCGGACGCAGCGTCGGCGCGGAGGTGAACTTTTTCGTCCCCGCGCTCGGGGAGACGCTCACCGTGTTCACGACGCGCCCCGACACGCTGTACGGCGCGACGTTCCTCGCGCTCGCCCCGGAGCATCCTCTCGTCTCGCGGCTCGCGGCGTCGAGCGGCGACCCGGGGCGCATCGAGGAGTTCGCCGCGAAAGTCCGCCGGGAGTCCCGGATCACCCGGGAAGCCGAGGGGGCGGAGAAGGAAGGCCTCCCGACGGGGTCGTTCGCGGTCAATCCCGTCAACGGCGAGAACCTTCCCATCTGGCTCGCGAACTTCGTCCTCCCCGACTACGGGACCGGCGCGATCATGGCGGTCCCGGCCCACGACCAGCGCGACTTCGAGTTCGCGCGCAAGTTCGGCCTTCCGATCCGCCCCGTCTATCGCACCGACGGGGGGGAGCTCGATCCCGCGGCGATGACGGCCGCGTCTCCCGACGCGGGCTTCCTCTACCGGTCGGGGGAGTGGGACGGCACCCCGAACGGCCCCGGGGCCGTCGGCAAGGCGATCGCGACCCTCGAGAGGAACGGGTGGGGACGCGGCCGGGTGACCTACCGGATCCGCGACTGGCTGATCTCCCGGCAGCGCTACTGGGGGACGCCGATCCCGATGATCCGCTGCGAGAAGGACGGCTGGGTGCCCGTGCCCGACGCAGATCTCCCCGTCGTCCTTCCGCCCGACGCCCCGTTCACGGGGAAGGGAGGCAACCCGCTGGAGAAGGTCGAGGCCTTCGTGCGGACGTCCTGCCCGCGATGCGGCGGTCCCGCCCGCCGCGAGACCGACACGATGGACACGTTCGTCGACTCGTCCTGGTACTACGCGCGGTATCTCGACCCGCACGACGCGCGCGCGCCGTTCGACCCCGCGATCGCGCGCCGCTGGACGCCGGTCACGCAGTACGTCGGCGGGATCGAGCACGCGATCCTTCACCTCCTCTACGCGCGCTTCTTCGCGCGGGTGATGAGAAAGCTCGGCCTCGTCGACGTGGACGAGCCCTTCGCGGCCCTCTTCAACCAGGGGATGATCACGCGAATCAGCCCGACGGGACGGATCGAGAAGATGTCGAAATCGCGCGGGAACGCGGTCTCCCTCGACCCGCTGATCGCCGCCCGGGGCGCGGACGTCGTCCGGACGTACGTGCTTTTCCTCGGGCCGGCGGAGTTCGAGGCGGAGTGGAGCGACCAGGGAATCGCGGGCGCGGAACGATTCCTCGCGCGGCTCCGGGCGACGGTCGACAAGCTGACGGAGCAGGCGGCGCCTCCCGCCGCCGGAGGGGAGGATCGGGCGGATTCTCCCGCGGTCCGCGCGCGGCACGCGGCCGTCCGGAAGGTGACGGAGGACTTCGAGGCCTTCTCGTTCCACACCGCCGTCGCCCACCTGATGGAATACGTGCGGGAAGTGGCGGATCTCGTCGCCGACGAGGCGGCGCCGGCCGCGGAGAAGTACGCGGCGGCGCGAACCCTCGTCGCCCTCGCGCATCCCGTGGCACCGCACTTGACCGAGGAGCTGAACGAGCGGCTCGGAGGCCGCCAGACCCTGCTCCGGAGCGGCTGGCCCGCGTTCGATCCCGCCCTCGCCCGGGAAGTCCTGGCCGAGTTCGCGGTGCAGGTCAACGGCCGCCTCCGCGGCCAGGTCACGCTGCCGCGCGGCGCCGCGGAGGCCGACGTCCTGAGAGCGGCGGAGGGGACGGAGTCGATCGCGAAGTGGATGGCGGGGAAGGAAAGGGTGAAGGTCATCTTCGTGCCCGACCGACTCGTCAACGTCGTCGTCCGGTGAGGACGAGCTTGGATCGTCCGTTGAGGCGCGCGGTCGCCGCGTTGATGCTGGCGCTCGCGGCCGGGACCGGCGGGTGCGGCTACGCGCTCGTCGGGCGAGGCAGCCTTCTTCCCGACACGATCAAACGGATCGCGTTTCCGACGTTCAAGAACTCGACGCCGCGGGTCGGCCTCGAGCAGAGGCTCTCGTCGGCCGTCGTCCGTGAGCTGGCCGCGCGCGGGCGCTTCTCGGTCTCGCCGAAAGAGGGGGACGGAGACGCCGAGCTCTCCGGCGAGATCGTCGGCTTCGCGCTCTATCCGGTCGCGGCGGACTCGCTCGGACGCGCGACCCGGTACCAGATCCAGATCACCGCGAAGGTCGCGTTCACCGAGATTCCGTCGGGAAAGGTCCTCTGGAAGAACGACGCCTACACGTTCCGCGAGAACTACGACGCGGCCGGCGGCGGTGTGGGCGCCTCGAACTACTCCGACCTCGAAAACGTCGCGATCGACGCCGAGGCGGACCGGTTCGCGCAGTCGCTCGTGACGAGCATGCTCGAGGGGTTCTGACAGGGAAAGTCGAAAGTCGAAAGTCCAAAAGTCGAAAACGGCGGTCTGAAAAGCCGAGGTCCGCGGCCCCCGCCGCTCGCCTCCTGACCTTTGACTTTCGACTTTGTGGCTTTCGACTAATCCTCCGGTAGATCCGCCAGCCAGGTCTCCGCGGAGACGTCGGCGGGCATGCGCCAGTCGCCGCGCGGCGAGAGCGCGACCGTGCCGACCTTCGGCCCGTCCGGCATCGCATTGCGCTTGTACTGGTTCGCGAAGAAACGGGTGAGGAAGGTGCGGAGCGTCTTGACGCGGACGTCCTCCGGGTAGACGCCGTCGAACGCGCGCGCGGCGAGGAAGAGGAGCTTCCGAGGGGGGTCGCCGCCGCGGAGGAAGTGATAGAGGAAGAAATCGTGCAGCTCGAACGGGCCGAGGATCTCCTCCGTTTTCTGGTGGATCGCGCCGTCCCGCATCGGCAGGAGCTCGGGGGAGACGGGCGTCCCGAGAATGTCCTCGAGTACGGCCGCGAGCGCGGGAGGGCCGCCGCGCGCGAACCAGGCCACGACCTGCCGCACGAGCGTCTTCGGGACGGAGGCGTTGACGTCGTACATCGAGATGTGGTCGCCGCCGTAGGTCGACCAGCCGAGCGCGATCTCCGAGAGGTCCGCCGTCCCGATGACGACGCCCCCTTCGGCGTTGGCGAGGTCCATCAGAATCTGCGTGCGCTCGCGCGACTGCGCGTTCTCGAAGGTCCGGTCGGGCGCGCCCGAGTGGGCGATGTCCTTCAAGTGCTGCGCGAGCGCCGCGTCGATCGAAATCTCGCGCAGCTCCGCGCCGAGGGACCCGGCGAGCTTCCGGGCGTTCTCCCGGGTGCGAGCCGAAGTTCCGGGGCCGGGCATCGAAACCGCGAGAAGCGCACGCGGCGCGACCTCCATCTTCATGAGCGTCCGCGCGCAGACGAGGCCGGCGAGCGCCGAGTCGAGGCCGCCCGAGAGGCCGATGACCGGCCGGAGCTTTGCCAGATGTCGCAGGCGGCGCTGGAGTCCCCCGGTCTGGATCTGGACGACTTCCTCGCAGCGGGCGTCGAGCGTCGCCGGGTCGGCCGGAACGAAGGGCGCCGGCTCGATGCGCCGGGTGAACTTCCGGGCGGCGGCCGCCTTCTCCGAGACCGTCACGGTCCGGAATCGCGCCGCGCTCGCCGCGGCGGCGTCGGCGAAGCTGCCGGTCCGGTCGCGGTCGGCGGTGAGCCGGTCGAGATCGACGTCCGCGACGGTCAGCGTCGGGCCCTCCTGGAAGCGCCGGTCCTCGGCGAGGATCGCGCCGTTCTCGGCGATCAGCGTGTGGCCGCCGAAGACGAGGTCCGACGACGACTCGCCCGGTCCGCACGAGACGTAGATCAGCCCCGCGAGGCACCGCGCCGACTGCGCCGCGACGAGGTGCGTGCGCCGGTAGTCGCTCTTTCCGATCGTCTCGTCGGAGGCCGAGAGGTTCATCAGGAGCTGCGCCCCCGCGAGGGCCTGGGCCGACGAGGGCGGGGTCGGCACCCAGAGGTCCTCGCAGATCTCGACCCCGAAGAGGAGCTCCCGTTCCCATCCTGCCCGGAAGAGGAGGTCCCGGCCGAAGGGAACCGGTTCCCGGCCGACGACGCAGTCGCCGCCGTCGGTGGCCGCGCCGGAGACGAACCAGCGCTTCTCGTAGAACTCCTTGTAGTTCGGGAGGAAGGTCTTCGGAACGATGCCGGCGAGCCTCCCCCCGGAAAAGACGAGCGCGGCATTGAAAAGCATCCCCCGGAACCGCCAGGGGGCACCGACGACGGCGACGACCGACCGCGGAAGCGCGCCAGCCAGATCCTGCGCGGCCTTCCGGACGTCCTCCTCCAGCCGTTTCTGGAGGAAGAGATCGCCGCACGTGTAGCCCGAGATCGCGAGCTCCGGGAAGACGACGACGCGTGCGCCGTCGTCGGCGGCCTTCTCCGCGAGCGCGGCGATCCGGTTCGCGTTGACGTCGGGGCGCGTCGGCGTGCACACGGGGACCGCGGCGGCCACCCGGACGAACCCGAAATCGGCGGGGTTCTCCATGCGCTTGGATTATTTCACCTTTACAATCGCTCGAAATGAGACGCGAATCGCACGTGGACGCCCGCGGGCGGGCTCGAATGGTCGATGTCGGTGAAAAGCCGGCCACGCGGCGGGCGGCCGTCGCTCGGGGGGAGGTGCGTCTCTCATCGGCGGCGTTCGAGGCCCTCGCCGCCGGCTCGCTGGCGAAGGGTGACGCGCTCGCGGTCGCCCGGATTGCCGGCATCCAGGCGGCCAAGCGCACCTCCGAGATCGTGCCCCTGTGCCACCCGGTGCCCCTCGACGGGGTCTCGGTCGACCTCGTCCTCGACGCCCCGTCGCGGAGCGTCTTCGTCTCCGCGCGCGCGACGACCGACGCGAAGACCGGCGTCGAAATGGAGGCGCTGACCGCCGTCGCGGCCGCGTGCCTCGCGCTCTACGACATGGTGAAAGGGATCGACCGGGGGTGCCGGATCGCGGAGATCATGCTCGTCGAGAAGAGCGGCGGACGCTCGGGACGCTTCGTCGCGCCGCCGCGCCGGGGACCCCGGAGACGTCCGCGCGAATGATCCGGGTCGCGATCCTCACCGTCTCCGACGCGGTCGCGGCGGGGGAGCGGGAGGACGGCGGGGGGCCCGCGCTCGCCGCCGCCTGCCGAGAGGCGCTGCCGGACGTCCGCGTCGAGGAGAGCGCGGTGGTGGCCGACGACCGGACGGCGATCGCGGAGCGAATCCGGAGATGGAGCCGCGCGGGGCTCGACCTCGTCCTCGCGACCGGCGGAACGGGAGTGTCGCCCCGGGACCGGACCCCCGAGGCCTTCCGGGACGCCGTCGATTTCGAGATTCCCGGCCTCGCGGAGAAGATGCGCGCGGAGACGGGAGCGGCGTTCCCCGCGGCCTACCTCTCCCGCGAGGTCGCCGGCGTCGCCGGCGCCACGGTCTGCCTCGCGCTTCCCGGCTCGCCGCGCGGGGCGGTCGAATGCTTTCGGTCCGTCGCCGCGCTCCTGCCCCACGCGATCGCGCTCGTCCGCGGCGAGCGCCCCCCGCATCCCGCCCCGGATCAGCCGGGCGGGGCTTCGTAGACCGTCTTCGCGCGCAGCAGGGCGTGGAACGCGTCGGACGGGACCGGCTCGCTGAAGAGATACCCCTGCATCACGTGGCAATCGCGCCGCCGCAGGAACGCGACCTGGTCGTCGGTCTCGACGCCTTCCGCGATCACGTCGAGCTTCAGCTCGTGGGCCATCACGATCGCGGCGCGGACGATCGCCGCGTCGTTGGCGTCGGAGCAGACGTCGTGCACGAACGCCTGGTCGATCTTGATCGTGTCGATCGGGAACTTCTTCAGATACGAGAGGGAGGAGTAGCCGGTCCCGAAGTCGTCGATCGTGATCCGGACGCCGAGGTCCTTCAACGCGCGCAGCGCGACGACGCTCGCGGCGACGTCCTTCATCGCGATGCTCTCGGTGATCTCGAGCTCGAGCATCCCGGCGGCGAGCCCGGTCTCCCGCAGGACGCGGTCGACCTGCGCGGCGAGCTCCTTCTGGTGGAATTGCCGGGCGGAGAGGTTCACCGACAGGCGCAGCTCCGGGCGGCCGGCCGCGTGCCATACGCGCATTTGCTCGCACGCCGCACGAAGGATCCGGGCGCCGAGCGGGACGATGAGACCCGTCTCCTCCGCGATCGGGATGAATTCCGACGGTCTCAGCAGACCGCGGAGCGGATGCTCCCACCGCGCGAGCGCCTCGGCGCCCACGAGCGCGCCCGTGCGGGTGTCGACGAGGGGCTGGAAATAGACGCCGACCTGGTCCTGGTCGAGCGCCTTGCGGAGGTCCGTCTCGAGCGCGAGGCGCCGGATCGCGTCGTGCGTGTGCTGCGAGGTGTGGAACTGGAAGTTGTCGCGTCCTTCCTGCTTGGCGCGGTACATCGCGATGTCGGCGTTCTTGACGAGCGATTCCCGGTCCTCGCCGTGCCGCGGGAAGAGGCTGATCCCGATCGACGCCGTGATGAAGAGCTCCCGTTCGCCGAGGACGAATGGCTTGCGGAAGAGGGCGAGCACGTTCTGGGCGACGCGCGCGGCGTCCTCGTCCTGCACGATCCGCGACAGCAGGATGATGAACTCGTCCCCGCCGAGCCGCGCGAGGGTGTCCCCGCCGCGGATCATCTGCGAGAGCCGGAGCGCCACCTTCTGCAGGAGGAGGTCGCCGACCTTGTGGCCGAGACTGTCGTTGACCACCTTGAAGCGGTCGAGGTCGAGGAAGAGGATCGCGAGAGGGAACCCCTCGCGGCGGGCCTGCGAGAGCGCGATCTCGAGCCGGTCCGCGAACCGGGCTCGGTTGGGGAGGTCGGTGAGCGGGTCGTGGTAGGCGAGCCGCTCGATCTCCTGTTTCGCGCGCTTGCTCTCGGTGATGTCGCGGCAGACCGACAGGATCGCGCCCTCTCCCCGGTACTCGACCACGGACGAGCTCACGAGGAGGTCGATCGGCGTGCCGTCGCGGTGAAAGTGAACGGTCTCGAGGTTCTCCGACGCGCCTTCGCGCAGGATCCGGCGGATCTGCTCCTCGCTCCGGGGAACGTCGCGGGTGAAGTTCTTCAGGCTCATGCCGACGATCTGGTCCCGCGGCAGGCCGTACGTCTCGCAGGCCTTCCGGTTCGCCTCCAGGATCATCTGCGACTCGGGACGGAGGATGAGGATGGCGTCGTTGGCGCTCTCGAAGAGATCCTGGTATTCGCGCGCCGACCGGCGGAGGGAGTCCTCCGCGCGCTTGCGCTCCGTGATGTCGGTGATCGCGCCCAGCGTCCCGACGACGCTCCCCCCGGCGTTCCGGAACGGGATCGCGTTGACCTCGGCGAAGAAGACCGTGCCGTCCTGGCGCCGCATCTCGACCTCGTAGCGTTCGGAATGGCCGCGCAGCCGCCGCCGGTTCCGCGCGTCGATCGCCGGCCAGTCCTTCGGCGCGAGGAAGAGCTCGCTCGCCGGGCGGCCGACCATCTCCGGGACGGCGTACCCCGTCATCGCCGCCATCCGCTCGTTCGAGAAGAGGATGCGGTCGGCGCCGTCCGTGATCAGGAGGCCTTCGTTCAACGTCTCCACGACGGCCCGGTGGCGCTCCTCGCTATCGCGGAGCGCGGATTCGGCCCGGTGGCGCTCGCTGACGTCGCGGAAGCTCCAGACCCGGCCGATCGCCCGGCCGTGGAGGCGCTGGGGGATCGAGTAGCGCTCGAAGACGCGCCCATCGCGGAAATGGAGGACGTCGAAGCTCTCGGCTTCGGGCTGTGAGTACAGGTCCCGCACCTTCCGCAGGAAGGCATCGGGATCGGAGAGCTGCTCGAGGACGACCGACAGCGCCGCGTCGTCGTCGCCGGTCGCGAGCACCGCCTCCGGGATCCGCCACATCCGGACGAACCGTCGATTCGCGCTGACGATCTTTCCCGCGGCGTCGACGACGAGGAGCCCGTCCGCCGTGGACTCGAGCGTGGCGGACACGAGCGAGAGCGCCTCGCGGAGCTTCTGTTCGTCCCTCTTGCGCGCGGTGATGTCGCGGACCACCGCGATCAGCTTGAGGCTCGCTTCCGCGCCGAAGGGCTTGAAGACGATCTCCATCTCGACCCGTTCTCCGGACTTGCTCACGATCGCGGTCTCGAACGTGTACTTGGAGGAGAAGGCAGCCCGCCGGTGGCGGAGCTGCCGGCGCAGGCCCCGGCGCTCCTCCGCCGGCACGAGCTCGAGAAGGGAGGGGAGCTCGAGGAGCTCATCGGCCGTGTACCCGGTCAGCCGGCAGAACGCCTCGTTGGCGGATACCAGCTTCTCTCCGTCGGCGACGAAGAAGCCCTGACCGAGATCGCTCTGCGCCTGGAGCAGGGCTTCCAGCTCGGAGACGATCTCTTGCGTCGAGGGCCGCTCCGGCGCCGGCGCCCGGCTCGGGTCGGTCATTTCCTCGATTGTACCCGATGCTATCCTCGCCGCATGTACGCGATCGCGATCATTCGCTACCGGCGCGCGCTCGACGAGGTGCTCGCGGTCCTGGACGAGCATCGCGCGTACCTCGGCGTGCTCCACGCGCGCGGGACCGTGCTCGCGTCGGGTCCGTTCGACCCGCGGAGCGGCGCCGCTCTGCTGCTGCGAGTCTCCGACGCGACGCCCCGGGAGGATCTCGACGCGATTCGCGACGGCGACCCGTTCGTCCGGAAAGGGATCGCGCAGTACGAGCTGCAGGTCTGGCTTCCGACGTTCGGGAAGGAGTCGCTCGACTCCCTCGCGCCCGCCGCGCCCCGCTGACGGGGCGGGTCACTGCGGCGGGACCGTTCAGAGTGCCCGCCGGGATATTAGTCCCGCCGATAAAACACCAGCAGCCACTGCGACAGGCCGTAGGCGGCGAGCCCGGCGGCGATGGCCGCGAGGAGGCCGGGACCCAACGGCAGGCGCTCGACGCGGCGAAGCGCGCCGCCGGCGTCGACGACCTTGCGGGGATCCCCTTCGAGCCCCGCCCGGAGGAGGAACCAGCCGATCAGGCCGAGAAGGGCGCCGTGCGCCGCGATCCCGGCCCGCGAGACCGTCTCCGCCCACTCGTGCTGCCGCCGCCCCATCGATCGCCGGCGGAATCGCTCCTTCAGCCGGCCCGTCGCTCCCTGCGCGATCTCGAAGAGAGCGAGGACCCCCGCGGCGGCGCCCGCCGCGACGAGCGCGCGCGGGCCCCAGCTCCGCCCGAGGAGCCAGGCCACGCTCCTGCGGACGACCGCTCCGTCCGCGGAGCGCCGGACGTGATGCTCGACGCGGAGCGCCGTGGCGCCGAGAAGGAGGGCGGCGGCGCCGCGGGCCGCGGACGCGATGCGGCTCGCCGGCGACCGCCGGGTGAAGGCCTCGACGAAGCGCAGCAAAGCGTCCGCGAAGAGCCCGCCCGCGGCGAGCGCGACGAGAAGCGGCCCATGCCGCTCCCCGAGAACCCACCGGAGGGCGTCGTCCGGACCGGCGGCGCGGCCGGCGCCCGTCGCGAGCGCCGCGCGCAGGGCGAGGTACCCCATCGCGAGATAGACGAGTCCGCGCGCGAAGTGGCCGAGGCGTCCGAGGAAGCGGAGGCGCCGGACGATCCGATCAGCCAAGTCGGGCTTCCAGCCACGCGACGACCGCCGACTCCGCCCAGGAGCGAAGGGCCCAGGGCGGGCCTTCGGGGAAGCCGAGGTGGCTCCCGGAGGCGGTGACGCGGAAGTCGACCGCGGGCGACGCCGCCGCGCGGGCGCGCTCGACGGCCTCCTCCGGCAGGAAGGGGTCGTTTCGGGCCGTGACGCAGAGCGTCGGGACGTCGATTCGGGGCAGGAAACCGATGGAGCTCGATCGCGCGTAGTAGTCCGCCGCGCCCGTGAAGCCGTGGAGCGGGGCGGTCGCCGCGTCGTCGAAGTCGAAAAACGTCCGGGCGCGCTCGAGTTTTTCGCGGTCGATGCGCTCGGCCGCCGGCGGGAACCGGCGCAGGACCGAGAACGCCTTCGGCTTGAGCGTCCGAAGGAACACCGACGTGTAGACCGGGCCGGCGCCGCGCTCGAGGTGTCGCGCGCACGCGAGGAGGTCGTACGGCGTCGAGATCGCCGCCGCGGCGCGGATCTTCCCGGCGCCCCGGTTCTCCCCGAGCCACTTCAGGAGGACATTGCCGCCCATCGACGCGCCCGCGGCGAGGATCGGCGACCGCGCGCGCCGCCCGAGGAGATCGAGGACGAAGCCGAGGTCGCCGGTCTCGCCGGAGTGATAGAGCCGGGCCGTCCGGTTCTCGACGCGGCGAAAGAGCCGGCCCGGATCGCGCGCGCACGAGCGGAAGTTGAGCACCGTGACGTTCCATCGGCGCGCCGCCGCGAGCGCGGCGAGTCCCTGGACGTAAGTCGAATACGAGCTCCCCTCGAGACCGTGGAGCAGGAGGAGGCGGGGGCGATCTTCCGGGCCGGATTCCGCATGATCGAGGAGGATCTCGTCTCCGTCGGGGGTGGGGAGGAATTCGCGCCGATACGCGACGCGCCGGCGGCTCCGGAGGAGGGCGCCGCCCGCGAGCTGGAGGTGCGCGTTGCGCAGCCAGCGCGGCGGCCCGAAATTCGCGTCGGTCATCGGCGCGATCTTACCGGCGAGGCCGGTCCGAGCGCCGCGCGGCGGCGTGATTAAATCGCTCCATGCACGACAACGCGACGCGACGTCTTCTTCTGGCGGGAACCGCATTTCTCTTCTTCCTCCCCGCGGCGCGGGCAGCGGAAAAGCTCGAGCCTCTGCCGCCAATCGCCGAGCGCGCGGCCGGGCTCGCCCGCCACGACGGGTTCCTCCCGTATTACTGGGACGCGCGGCGCGGCGCGCTCCTCCTCGAGATCGGCCGCTGGAACGAGGACTTCCTGTACGGGTCCGGGCTCGCGTCGGGCGCGGGGCTCCTCGAACCCACGCTCGACCGCGGGGAGATCGGGTCGCTCGGGCTCTGTCACTTCGAGCGGATCGGCCCGCGCGCGCTCCTCGTCCAGAAGCAGACGGAGAACCGGAGCGGGAGCGCCGACCCGGAGCAGGCGCGCGTGGTGGCGGAGTCGTTTCCGACCTCGGTCGTGGCCTCGTTCGCGATCGTCGCCGAGACGGGCGGCACGGTCCTCGCCGACGCCACCGAGTTCCTGATCCGCGACCCGGGAATCGCGGCGCGGCTCAAGGAGGCGAAGCAGGGAGAATGGCGCGCGGATCCGTCGCGCTCGTCCCTCAACTTCGAACGGACGGGCGCGTTCCCGAAGAACACGGAGATCGAGGCCCAGATCACCGTAGCCTCCGACGATCCGCCGGCGGCGGTCGCGTCCGTGCTGCCCGACGGGCGCACGATGACGCTCCGCGTGCACCACACGTTCCTGGCGCTCCCCGCGCCCGGATACGCGCCGCGGCCGCTCGACCCGCGGATCGGGTTCATCCCGCTCTTCTACCGGGACCAGACGGCGACGTTCACGGAGCCGATCGAGCGGTATCTCGCGTGCCGCTGGCGCGTCGACGCGTCGCACCCGATCGTGTATTACCTCGACCGGGGGATTCCGGAGCCCGAGCGAAGCGCGATGAAGGAGGCGGCGCTCTGGTGGAACCACGCGTTCGCCGAGGCGGGGCTTCCCGGGGCGTTCGTGCTGAAGGACCTCCCCGAAGGAGCGACCTTCCTCGACGCCCGCTATTCCGGCATCGAATGGGTGAACCGGGTCGACCGCAGCTGGTCGTTCGGCGAGATCCAGGTCGATCCCCGCACGGGAGAGATCCTCCACGGCGTCGCCCGCATCGACTCCCACCGCCGCCGCACCACCTCCCGGATGTGGCGGAATTTCCTCCCGCCGACGCGCTCGCCGTCGCCGCTCGCCTGCGACGCCGGCGACGCGCCGGATCTCTCCTGGCTCGCCGCCGAAGGTCCGGGCGATCCGGGGATCGCCGAAGAGAATCTCGTCCTGGAGCGGCTCCGCTATCTGGTGGCGCACGAGGTCGGCCACACGCTCGGGCTGATGCACGACTGGGCGGCGACCACCTTCGGGTGGGGGTCGGTCATGGACTACCTCGCGGCCAACGTCCAGCTCAAGGACGGGCGCCTCGACTTTTCGGACGCCTACCCGAACGACATCGGCTCGTACGACCGCCTGATGATCCGGTGGGGTTACTCCGCGGACGCGAGCCCGCGGGAGCTCGACGCGATCGTGCGGGAGGGATACGCGCGCGGCGACGTCTATCCGCTCGAGAGCGATCCCCGCTGGGCCGAGTACGACTGGGGGGCGGATCCGGTGCGATGGCTCGACACGACGCTCCGGGTGCGCCGCGTGATCCTCGACCGCTTCGGACCGGGGCAGCTCTCGCCCGGTGAGCCGGTCTACGACCTGCAGAGGCGCTTCTCGCTCGCCTACCTGTACCACCGTTTCGCCATCCAGACGGCGCAGCAGTTCGTGGGAGGCCAGTACCAGACCAACGCGGTCGCCGGCGACGGCCAGAAGCCCGTGGCCTGGGTCGCCGCCGCGCGGCAGAAGGAAGCGATCGAACGGCTCCTCGAGGCGCTCCGCCCCGAGAACCTCGACATCCCCGACCGGATCACCGCCGCTCTGGTCGCGGCGCCGCAGGGCGAGAACCCCACGCGGGAGCGGTTTCCGTCGGAAGCGGGCGAGACGTTCAGCCCGCTGACGGCCGCGCGCAGCCTCTCGGACCTCGTCGTCGCGCCGCTCCTCGACCCGAGGCGGGCGGCGCGCCTCACGCTCGACCCCGAATCCGGAGCGCCGTCCCTCGAAGAGCTCCTCCGCGCTCTCGTCGCCGCGACGTGGGACGCGCCGCCGGACCGGACGGCGCGTTTGGCGGCCCTGCGGCGCGTGTCGCAGCGGGTCGTCCTCGATCGGATGATGGATCTCGCGGCGGACGAGACGGCGGCGCCGGAAGTCCGGGGACGGACGCTTCTCGCGCTGACGGACCTGCGAGCCCGGATGAACGCGATGAAGGCGGCCGACGCCGCCGGCCGGGCGCACCTCTTTCTCGCGCGGCGGGACCTTTCGGAGTTTCTCGAGAAGCCGGAGGTCCGCCGAAATCGCCGTCCCGCGCCCGCGGCGCCGCCCGGGCGCCCGATCGGAGTTTCCCCGGTCCCCCGCGGGGGAGCGTGAACGAACGCCGTGGTCCGGCGTGGATCACGCGCGAGGCGATCGAAGCGCTCTCGCGGGAGGCGAAGGAATCGCCGCGGCGCCGCCGGAACCGCAACCTCCACGCGATGGAGGACCCCGTTCACCGGCTGTTGAACGCGATGGAGCCCGGGACCTACGTCCGCCCGCACCGGCACCTCCATCCGCCGAAGAGCGAAACCGCGATCGTCGTCGGCGGGCGCATCGGGATCCTCTTCTTCGACGACGCGGGGACGGTCGTCGGCCGCCGGGCGCTCGACGCCGCCGGGGAGACGCTCGGGGCCGATTTCCCTCCCGAGGCGTGGCACACGCTCGTCGCGCTCTCTCCCGGCAGCGTCTTCTTCGAGACGAAGGCCGGCCCGTACGCGCCGCCGGTCGCGGAAGACCTCGCGTCGTGGGCGCCCGCCGAGGGGGCATCCGAGTGCGCGCTCCTCGAGCGAAAATGGCGCGACCTTTTCGCGGGAGCCTGAGGGGGCGGAATCAGGCCGGAAGCGCCCGCAGGGCGGCGGCGCGCTTGATCACGAGGATCGAGATGTCGTCCTCAGGAGCTTCGCGGCCGCAGAAGCGGGCGACTTCCGAAGCGAGGGACTCGACGACGTCCGACGCGGCGCGCCCCGCGTGATCGCGCACGATCGCGGCGATCCGCGCGTCGCCGAACTCCTCTCCGGCGGCGCTCCTGGCCTCCGCCAGTCCGTCCGAGCAGAACACGAGGAGCTCTCCGGGGGCGACCGCTCCCGGAATGGGAAGCCAGTCGAGGCCGGTCTTGATCCCGAGCGGATACGCGCCCCGCCCGACCTCCCGCCGAACCGTCCCGTCGTCTCCGACGAGCAGGACCGGCGGATGCCCGGCAACGGTCGCCGAGAACGACCCGTCGGGCGAGAGCAGCAGGTAGACGCAGGAGAAGAACGACCGCGGGCCGCCGGTGCGGCAAAGCACCCGGTTCAACGTGCCGACGATCGCCGCGGGCGACGGGTCCGATTCGAGCTGCGTCTGGAATGCGGCGTGAGCCACCGCCATCACGAGGCCCGCCGTCATCCCGTGGCCGGAGGCGTCTCCGAAGAGGACCGCGAGCCGTCCGTCGGGGAGCGGGGTGAAGTCGTAGAGGTCGCCGCCGACCATGTTCGCGATCCGGTTGTACGCGGAGAGCTCGAATCCCGGGACCTTCGGGACGGCCTTCGGGAGGAGGTCGCGCTGGAGCTCGCGCGCGAGCACGAGCTCGTCGCGAAACTGCAGCTTGTCGATCAGCTCCATCGCGAGGAGGAAGGTCATCAGCAGGAACGCCGCGAGGAGGAAATCGACGGTGTTGGAGGCGAGCCGCCAGTATTCCGCCTCGGCCCGGTGCCCCGAGGCCATCTGGAGGCCCGTGACGAGCGCGCCGACCAGGAACAGGCCGGCGACGGCGAAGACGAGGCGCCGAGGCGGAGCGAGCCGCTTGACGAGACCGAACGCGACCGCGTTGACGATGCGGAAGAACCGCCGGACGCCGTTGCGGGTCCGCTCGATCTCCTCGCGGTGCTCGGAGACGAGCTGCCGGCGCGCCCCTTTCCACTCGCGCGAGTAGAGTCCGACGACCTCGTCGCGGCGGAGCGAACGCGCCGTTTCGCGCGCCATGGCCATCCACTCCCGCAGGATCGGCATGTCCGAGGATACGAAAAAGTCGGCCCTGAGTTCATGTCGCCGGAACGACGCCCGCGGGACCCGGCTCCCGTGGGGCGCCGAAGTGGTCGAGGGCGGGAGCCCGAGCCGCGAGAGTCGACGCGCGGAGAGCGTTCCGTGAAGGGTATCCAGCGCGCGACGCCGGTCGCGGCCGCGGAGCGGCCGGCGCGTCAGCGCCGAGCGCGCCGATCGCCGCGCACGCCAGTGCGCGAGCCATCGAGCGGAACGCCCGCGCGGCGGGAGCAATCGCGATCCGAGCTCCGCGAGCGTCGCGATTGCGACGGGGGGGGGATATCATCCCGCGCGTGTTCTGCTTCGGCATCGAGGCGCTCGAGGAGGACCCCGCCGCCGTCGAAGGGGCGCGCGCGGCGCTCCTCTCGCACCCCGCGGGAGTCACCGCGACGGGCGAGGCCTCATGGCAGGTCCTTCGCCGGATCCCCGGGACCCGGCTCGTCCGCCTCTTCGGACCGGAGCACGGGATCGACGGAAGCGCCCAGGACATGGCGGCCGTCGCCGACGCCGTGCACCCCGGCACCGGGCTGGCGGTCCGCTCTCTCTACGGCTCGACGTTCGAGACGCTCTCGCCGAAGCCTTCGGACCTCGAAGGGATCGACGTTCTCGTGTGCGACCTGCAGGACGTCGGCTCGCGCTACTACACGTTCGTCTGGACGATCTGCCTCGCGATCGACGCCGCGGCGCGCGCGGGAGTCCGCGTGGTCGTGTGCGACCGGCCCAACCCGATCGGGGAACGCGTGGAGGGGGAGCCGCAGTCGCCCGACCATACTTCGTTCGTCGGGTGGCGGCGCGTGCCGGTCCGGCACGGACGGACCGTCGGCGAGCTCGCCCGGCAGTACCAGGCCGAGGCCCGGCCGGAAGCGGACCTGACCGTCGTCCCGATGCGCGCGTGGGGAAGGCGCCGGGCATGGCCGGCCGGCGTGCCGTGGGTATCGCCTTCGCCCAACATGCCTTCGCTTTCGACCGCGCTCGTGTACCCGGGCGGGTGCCTGTTCGAGGCGACGAACCTCTCGGAGGGACGCGGCACGACGCGCCCGTTCGAGCAGGTCGGAGCGCCGTATCTCGACGCAGGGCGGCTCGCCGGCGCGATGTCGGAGCTCGGCCTTCCCGGCGTGCGGTTCCGGGCCGTCCACTTCCGGCCGCAATTCCACAAGCACGCCGGCGAGACCTGCCACGGCGTCTTCCAGGACGTGACCGACCCGGACGTCTACCGCCCGTACGAGACGGGCCTCCGCATCGTCGAGCAAGCCGCCCGCCAGGCGCCGCGCGAGTTCCGCTGGCGGGCCGACCCGTACGAGTTCGAGGACCGGCCCGCGATCGACCTCCTGACGGGATCGTCCGAGTTCCGGGAACGGCTCGAGGCGCGCGAGGACCTCGCTCCGTTCTACGCGAGGCAGCAGGACGTCGCGCCGTTCTCCCCGGAGAGCCGGCTCTACTCGGATTCGTGGCCCGTCGCGGTCGGGATCTCGGGGGCACACGATTCCGGGAAGACGACCGTTCTCGAGAAGCTCCTGCCGCTGCTCCGCGCGCGCGGGATGTGCGTGGGGACCATCAAGCACACCCCCCACGAGGTCTACGACGACCTGCCCGGAAAGGATTCGGCGAGGCATGTCGCGGCGGGCGGAGATCCCGCGGCGTTCGTCCGCCCGTCCGCTTCGACGATCCGTCGGCGCGAGTCGATCGACCTGCGGCGGATCCTCGACCGGGACTTCGGGGAGTGCGATCTCGTGCTGGTCGAAGGCTACAAGTCGCTCCCGATGCTCCGGATCGAGGTCGGCCGCGCCGGGGAGCGGACGGTCGAGTTCGCCGGACGGGACTTCTCGCGCGAACTGGGCGCGCTCGCCGGGGAGCTGATGAAGGCCGCCCGGTTCGCCTCTTGAAGCCTCGCGCGGTCGTCTTCGACCTCGACGGGACCCTGATCGACGGCTACGACGCGATCCACGACGCGCTCGGCTATGCGATGACCGGTCTCGGCCTTCCCGTCCCCGGCCGCGCGAGCGTTCGAGCGATGGTCGGCCACGGGCTCGAGAGCCTTCTCGAGCAGGCGGCCGGCACGGAGCTCGCGGCCGAGGGCGTCCGCCTCTTCCGCGCGCGCTACCCGGAGGTCGCCGTCAGCGGCTCGCGCCTCCTTCCCGGCGTCGAGGCGGCGCTCATGCGGCTCGAGGCGGCCGGGTTCGCGCTCGCGCTCGCGTCGAACAAGCCGCCGCGGTTCTCCCGGATGATTCTCGAGGCGAAGGGAATCGCGTCGTGTTTCGCCGCGATCGCCGGACCCGACGACGCGCACCCGCCCAAGCCCGATCCGGCGATGCTCCGCTCGCTCCTCTCCGCCATGGGCGCCGGGGCGGCCGAGACCGTCTGCGTCGGCGACATGGAGGTGGACGTCGCTTTCGCGCGGGCGGGAGGTTGCCGGGCGATCGTGCTTCCGACGGGATCCCGCTCCGAGGAGTACCTGCGGGAGGCGGGGGCCGACGCGATGATCGCCTCCCTCGACGAGCTCCCGGGAGCGCTCGAGCGCTTCGTTTGACAGGACCGGCGGCAGAAGGAAGAATCGATTCCATGAGCGACAAACCGCCGTTTGCCGGGACGATCAGGTTCTTCCTCCCCGGTCCCGTGTGGGTCCGCCCCGAGGTGCTCGCGGCGCTCTCCAAACCGATGATCGGACACCGCGGGAAGTCGTATGCCGATCTCCAGGAGCGGATCGAGCGCCGCATGCCGATGGTGTTCGACACGACGAACTTCGTGCTGCTCGCGACGTCGTCGGCGACGGGCCTCATGGAGGCCGGCCTGCAGAACGCGGCCCCGTCGCGCGTGCTCTCGGTCACCGTCGGCGCGTTCTCGGAGCGCTGGAACAAGATCGCGACCGACAACGGCTTCGAAGCGGACCGGCTCGCGTTCGCGTGGGGCGAGGCGGCCGACCCCGACCGCCTCCGGAAGGCGCTCGCCGAAAAGAAGTACGACGCGGTGACGGTCGTCCACAACGAGACGTCGACGGGAGTGATCTCCCCGCTCGCGGAGATCGCGCGCGTCGTACGCGAGAACTCGGACGCGTTTCTCCTCGTCGACGCGGTCACGTCGCTCGCGGGCGCTCCGGTCCGGACCGACGAGTGGGGGCTCGACCTCGTCCTCGCGGGCTCGCAGAAGGCGCTCGCGCTCCCGCCGGGCCTCGCCGTCGGCGCGGTGTCGAAGCGGCTCCTCGAGCGGTCGCGCTCGGCCGGCGTCCGCTCGCACTACTTCCGATTCTCGGAATACGAGGAGTTCTCGAAGAAGCACCACACGCCGACGACGCCGTCGATCCCGCACCTGTACGCCCTCGACGTCCAGCTCGACTTCCTCGAGCGCGAGACGATGGCCGCGCGGTTCGAGCGCCACCGGGCTCTCCGCGAAATGGTCGCCCGCTGGGCGCAGAAGAGCGGTTGCGCGTTCTTCGCCGCGCGCGAATCCGACCGTTCGCCCACGGTCTCCTGCCTGCGGCCGCCCGCCGGGGTTTCCGCGGAGAAGCTCAAGAACAACCTCTCGGCGGCCGGGTGGACGATCGGCGGCGGCTACGGGAAGCTCAAGAGCGAGACGTTCCGGATCGCCCACATGGGCGACATCGACGCGGATTCGCTCGAAAACCTCCTGGCGGCGATCGACGCCGCGATGCCGGACAGCCGCGGTTGAGCCGGATCGTCGTCGCGGAGAAGATCTCTCCGGGCGGGATCGATCGGCTCCGCGGCGACGGCCACGAGATCGTCGACGCGGTGGGCTGGCCGCGCGTGAAGCTCCTCGCCGCGCTCGGCGAGGCGGACGTCCTGCTCGTCCGGAGCGGAACGAAAGTGGACGCCGAGCTTCTCGCCGCCGCGCCCCGGCTCTCGATCGTCGGCCGCGCGGGCGTGGGAGTCGACAACGTCGACATGCCGGCGGCGACGAAACGGGGCGTCCTCGTCATCAATTCCCCGACCGGCAACGTCGTCTCCGCCGTCGAGCACACGTTCGCCCTGCTGCTGGCGCTGCTGCGGCGCATCGTCCCCGCGGCGGCGTCTCTCGCGGCGGGGAAGTGGGAGCGCTCGAAGTTCGTCGGGATGGAGCTCGAGGGAAAGGTCGTCGGGATCGTCGGCGTCGGGCAGGTCGGGTCGCGGGTCGCGAGCCGCGCGCAGGCGTTCGGCGCGTCGGTCGTCGGTTACGACCCCTTCCTTCCTCCCGAGAAGGCGCGCGAGATCGGCGTCGACCTCGTCGAGCTCGAGACGCTGCTGGCGCGCGCCGACGTCGTGACGCTGCACGCGACGGCGACGGAGTCGGCGAAGAAGATGATCGACGCCCGCGCGCTCGCGGCGATGAAGCCCGGAGCCTTCCTCGTCAACGTGGCGCGGGGGAGCCTCGTCGACCTCGACGCTCTCGACGCCGCGCTCGCCGCGGGGCGGCTCGGCGGCGCGGCCCTCGACGTGTTCGACCCGGAGCCGCCGGACGTCGCGCATCCGATTTTCCAGCGGCCCAACGTCCTGGCGACGCCGCATCTCGGCGCCTCGACGCAGGAGGCGCAGGAGCGCGTCGCCGCGCAGACCGTCGACGCCGTGCGCGACGCCCTCGCCGGGGCGGCCTACGTCCCCGCCGTCAACCTTCCGTTCCGGAAGCTCTCCGATCCCGCGGGCGCGGCGGCCTGGATGGACCTCGCCGAACGCGCCACGCGGTTCCTTCGGGGCATCGCCGACGGCCTCGTTCGGGGCATCGCGGTGGACGCGTGGAACCTTCCGGCCGAGTTCCTCCGACCGGCGGCGCTCGCGGCGGTCAAGGGCGCCCTCTCCGGGTCGTCGCCCGAGACGGTGAATCTCGTCAACGCTCTTTCGGCCGCGCGGGACCGGGGGATATCGATCGCGGAGACGTCCCACGAGGAGAAGGGGGACTACGCCGCGCTGCTCCGCGTGACCCTGGACGTCGGCGGGCGCGTCCGGTCCGTCGAAGGGACGATCTTCGGCCGCGGCGACGCGCGGCTCGTCTCGGTGGACGGCCGGCCGGTCGAGTTCCGCCCGCGCGGCGTCGCGCTGTACGTCGAGAACGACGACGTTCCGGGCGTCGTGGGGCTCGTCGGAACGATCCTCGGGAAAGCGGGGATCAACATCGGCGAGCTCGCGCTGTCCCGCGGCGAACCCGCCGGGGGCGCGGTGTCGGTGCTGTCGGTCGACACGGTCCCGCCCCCCGACGCGGTCGTCGCGCTCGAGCGCGCCGGGCCGATCCGCGCGGTCCGCGTCGTCGAGTGGTGAGGACGCGGGTCGCCGTCGTTTTCGGCGGCGCCTCGGCCGAGCGAGAGGTGTCGATCGTGTCGGCGCGGACGATCGTGGCCGGATTCCCGCCCGATCGGTACGAGACCGTGCCGATCGCGATCGACCCCTCGGGAAACTTCCGCGACGACGCGGACTCGCGGGCGATCCTCCGCGGCGGCTTCGGCGCCGCTCCGGGCGCCTCGGTGCGGCTCCCCGCCGGACGGTTCGACGGGATCGACCTCGCGTTCCCGATCGTCCACGGGGAAACCGGCGAGGACGGGACCCTCCAGGGGTTCTTCGAGACGCTCGGGATTCCGTACGCGGGGTCCGACGTCGCCGGATCGGCGCTCGGGATGAACAAGGCCGCGTTCAAGGCGAGGATGCGCGACGCCGGGCTTCCGGTCGCCCGCTCGATCGCCGTCGAGCGGAGCGAATGGTCGGGGAGCGCGTCATCGGTCGCGGAGGCCGCGGCGCGGCGCCTCCCGCTTCCCGTCTTCGTCAAGCCGTCCGCCGGAGGGTCCTCGCTCGGCGTGACGAAAGTGAAGGAGTGGGAAGGGCTCGGAAGCGCGGTCGAGGAGGCGTTCGCCTACGACCGCACGGTCCTGCTGGAGGAGGGGATCGACGCGCGCGAGGTCGAGTGCGGCGTGCTCGGCAACGACGAACCGGGCGCTTCGGGATGCGGCGAGATCGTACCCGGCCGGGAGTTTTACGACTACGACGACAAGTACCTGAGCGACGGCGCCCGGCTTCTCATTCCGGCGCCCCTTCCGCCCCGCGTGGCGGAGGAGGTGCGCTCCCTCGCCGTGCGCGCCTTCATGATCGCCGGGTGTTCCGGCTTCGCCCGCGCCGACTTCTTCGTGGAGAAATCGACCGGCCGCGTCCTGGTGAACGAGCTCAATACGCTGCCCGGATTCACGTCCATCTCGATGTACCCGAAGCTCTGGGAGCGCGCCGGCGTGCCCCTGGGAGAGCTGCTCGACCGGATCGCGCAGCTGGGTTTCGAGCGTCAGGACGCGCGCGTGCGCGCCGCGGCCGCGCGGCCCGCTCCTCCGAAACTCGGTTGAGGCGCGGGCTTTCGCGGCGGAGCGACGACGGGTCACTCTCCCGGGCGGCGTTGACACCCGCGGTTCCCCCCTCTTAGAATTCTCGGATCCTGTAGGACCACAACCGGAAACAAGACAATGAGCGAACGCGCCGACAACATTCCCAAGCTGAGCCGTCTCGGCCGGTTCGAGATCCTGAGCGAGCTCGGCAAGGGAGCCATGGGCGTCGTCTACCTCGCCAAGGACCCCTCGATCGGGCGGCTGGTCGCGATCAAGACGATCCGAGCGTCCGCGGGAGACGAGGACGATTCCGAGTCGCGGGAATTCCGGGAGCGGTTCATGCGCGAGGCGCAGACCGCCGGGATCCTATCGCATCCGAACATCGTCACGATCTACGACGTCGGTGAGGACAAGGACAGCGGCGTCTCGTTCATCGCGATGGAGTACATCGAGGGGAAGACGATCAAGGCGCTCCTCGTCGACCGGGCCGGCTTCGCGCCCGACCAGATCGCCGACATCATCGGGCAGGTCGCCGAGGCGCTCGACTACGCGCACCGCAAGGGGATCATCCACCGCGACGTCAAGCCGGCGAACATCATGATCACGACGGACGGGAAGGTGAAGATCACCGACTTCGGCATCGCGAAGGTGGCGTCTTCGAACCTGACGACGACCGGCCAGTTCCTCGGCACGCCGAACTACATGTCGCCGGAGCAGGTCACCGGCGCGCCCGTCGACGGGCGCAGCGACATCTTCTCCCTCGGCGTCGTGCTCTACGAGATGCTCTCCCGCAAGAAGCCGTTCTCCGGGGAGAACCTGACGACCATTTCCTACAAGATCGTCCACGAGAACTACGCGCCGATCGCCGACCCGTCGAAGAACATCCCCGGGGAGTTCGACGCGATCCTCTCGAAGGCGCTCGCCAAGGACCCCTGGAACCGCTTCCAGAGAGGGAAAGACCTCGCGCTCGCGCTCTACCAGGCCAAGGCGCGGTTCGAGGAACAGGCGATCTTCCAGGACCTCGGCACGATGGTCTCTTCCGCCGAGAATCTCCCGACGCTCAAGCTCGAGAACCTCGAGGACGTCGCCCGGCAGGGCGCGGCCGAGGCGTCGGGCGGCGCGAGGCCGGGCGTGGATCACGACGAGACTCACCCTTCCTCGCCGCACGTCCCGATCGAGACGAATCCGCTCGGAGAGGCTCCGGCAGCCGCGGCCGCTCCGCCCGAGGGTGTCCCCGCGGAAGCTGCGGCCCTCTCGGCGCCCGCTCCCGCGGCTCCGCCGGCCGGCCCGTCGGTCTGGCACGCCGCCGTCAACCCGAAATACTGGTGGGGAATCGTCGGTCTCGCCGTGATCGCCGTCGCCGCCGTCGTGATCGGGCTGAAGCTCCGGATCCCGAAGGCCGAGCCGGCGAAGGCGGCCGACGAGATCAACCGCGTTCAACTCGCGCTCGAGCAGCAGTTCGCCTCGGGCCGGGACCTGTACCAGAAGGGTCGCTATGCCGACAGCCTCGCGATCTTTCGCGCGATCCTCCAGAAGGATCCCTCGATGAAGGCCGCGCGCCAGTACAGCCAGATGGCGGAGGAGGGCCTGCGCAACGAGGAGTCGAAGAAGGCCGATCAGGCCAAGGCCGCTCTCGTCGCGGCCCACATCCAGAACGGCCGGACGGCGCTCGAGCAGAAGAACTTCGACGCCGCCCTCTCCGAAGCGGAGGCCGCGTTGAACATCGACGCGCAGAACCCGGAGGCGGTGAAGTTGTCGGAAGACGCGCGGCGTTCGATCGCGAACGTCAAGCGCGCGGAGCTCAAGAAAGCGGAGAAGAAGAAGGCCCAGACCCTCGCGCGCGCCGGCCAGCCGCAGTCCCGGGGCGCCGCGGGCGGCGCGCCGGCGGCCGGAGCGGCCGCCCGGCCCGCGCCGGCGGCGGCCGGGCCCGCGACGATGCGCCTGACGTTCGCGAGCCCGATCCCGAAGGGATACCTGATGGTGGCCGTGAACGACTTGATCGTTTATCGGAAGAACTTCGACTTCGGAAAGAAGGACGGGGGGACCGTCTCGGACACGATCCATGTCGCGGCGGGCGCGGTGAGCGTGAAGGTGTGGCTGACGACGCCCGATCCGACGATCAAAGGGTATCAGCCCCTGACGGCGACGTTCGCGGGCGGCGACAGCCGTTCGCTCACATTGACGCTCCAGGGGAAGAAGTTCTCGGCGAAAATTTCCTGACATCCCGAATTTTCAAGGAGGAAATCGCATGCGTAAACTGGGTGTGATCACGCTTCTCGTCGCGGCGCTCGCCGCCCCGGCCGCGCTCCAGGCGAAATCGAAGGACAGCCCCGGACCCGACAAGGAGTTCCTCGGCGTCGACACGCACAAGGGGAAGTACCTCGACCAGGAGTACGTGGCCGACGGCGTCAACCTCTCGGGCAAGACGATCCACGTGTATCCGTTCGAGCTCAAGGGAGAGCGCCCGGACAAGGAGAAAGGCGATCTCTCGTGGAAGGAGCTCCCCGACTTCATCCAGTCGTCGATCGTCGACAACTCGGCCGATCGCTCCGGCGGCGCGATCAAGCTCTCGAAGACCTCCGGTTCCTACTCGCTGCGCGGGCAGGTCACCGAGTTCCGCCCGCCGTCGGCCGCCGCCTCCTGGGGCGGCTGGATCGGCCAGGCGGCCGGCTCGGGGACGATCGTGTTCGACTTCAAGATCGAGGATCCCTCCGGCAAGGTCGTGGTGGCCGCCCACCACAAGCTGCTCGCGCAGGCGAGCGACTCGCTCCGGCGGCGGATGGAGAACGTCGCGGGGGACGAGATCGGCCATTTCCTCGCATCACTCTCGAAATAAAGCGCTTGCCGCCTCGGAAGGGCCCGCCTCGGCGGGCCCTTCGCGTTGCACGGCCGGGCCGCCGATGGTAGCCTTTGACCGGGCGGACGAGTCCGCGGGAGGAGAAGAATCTCGGAAAGCTCGCAAACCGTGACGATTCCCGAGAGCGGCGTCTCCTCTCTCTTCGGGCGGCTCGACGAAAACCTTCGCGCGATCGAGGACGCGTTCGGTGTGCGTCTGAAGGCGCGCGGCACCGAGATCTCCGTCGCCGGGGAGGGGCCCGCCGTCCCGGTGGTGCAGCGCATGCTGGCCGAGCTCTCGGAGCTGCTCCAGCAAGGGCACGCGCTGCAGAAGTCCGACGTCCTGACCGCGATCGCCGTGGTGAAGGAGGACCCCGACGCCTCGCTCGTCGACTTCTTCTCGCACGACTACCTCGGACCCACGCTCCGCGCCGTCGTCTCGCCGCGCAACGTCAAGCAGCGGCAGTACCTCAAGACCGTGGCGGAGCGCGACGTCGTTTTCGCCATCGGCCCGGCCGGCACCGGGAAGACCTATCTCGCCGTCGCGATGGCGGCGGCGGCGCTGCTCGAGCGCAAGATCAAGCGGATCGTCCTCTGCCGTCCGGCCGTCGAAGCGGGGGAGCGTCTCGGGTTCCTGCCGGGCGACATGGTCGAGAAGGTGAACCCGTATCTCCGTCCTCTCTACGACGCGCTGTACGACATCCTCGGGTACGAGAAGACCGGGAAGATGCTCGAGCGCGGCGTCATCGAGGTCGCGCCGATCGCGTTCATGCGCGGCCGGACCCTGAACGACGCGTTCATCATCCTCGACGAGGCCCAGAACACGACCTCCGAGCAGATGAAGATGTTCCTCACGCGCATCGGCTTCTTCTCGAAGGCGGTCATCACGGGGGACGTCACGCAGGTCGACCTGCCGCAGGGGAAGGCCTCCGGGCTCCGCGAAGCGCGCCGGATCCTCTCGGACGTTCCCGAGATCGGTTTCGTCACGTTCGACGAGCGCGACGTCGTCCGGCACCCGATCGTCCAGAGGATCGTCGCCGCCTACGACGCGGAGGACCGCGGCCGAGAGGTCCCGCCGTCCGGCCCGGGGCGCTGACGTGGACCGCCCTCCTCCCGCGGGCTTCTTCGCCCGCCTGATCCGCCGCACCGAACGTTCCTCCGCCGAGCCGCGGAGCTGGCGGGACCACGTCGGGCTCTGGATGGCGCTCTACGTCCTCGTCACGACCGCCGCGTTCTCGCCCGGGATCTCGTTCCGGACGGCGAAGCTGCGGGCGGGCGCGATCGCCGACCGCGATTTCGTCGCTCCCCGCGATTTCATCCTCCCGGATCCCGAGGCGACGGACCGGAAGCGCACCGAGGCGGCCGCCGGGGTGCTGCCCGTCTACGATCGCGACGTCCAGTCGGCCGCGCACCTGGAAGAGGCGATTCGCCGAATCTTCGAGAGCGCGCGGGGGATCGAGCGGGACTTTCCGCCCGGGAAGACGCCGGCCGCCGCGCTCCGTGACGCGTTCCCCGTTCCGGTCGGCGACGGTGCGCTGCGCGCGATGGCGAACGTCCACTTTTCGCCCGATCTCGAATCGCGCCTGATCTCGGCCGAGACGCGCCTCTATCGCGCCGGGGTCGTGGACAACAAGGAGCTCCTCCTCCAGCACCGCGACCGCGGCGTTCTCGTGCGCGACTCGACCGGAGGAGGGGAGCGCCCGACCGTGGACCTCTTTTCGACGGTCGAGTACGGCAACGACTTGAAGTCGGCGATCGCCTCCGATCTCGGCGGCGTCCGGCTGTCGCCGGCCGAAGCGCGCGAGGTGGCGGGGTTCCTCGCGTCGATGATGCGCCCGAATCTCACGTACAACGCCGCGGAATCGATCCATCGCCGCCAGCTCGCGATGAGCCAGGTGGAGAGCGTCCTGATCAAGGTGCCGCGCGGCGAGGTGCTCGTCCGGCGCGGCGACCTCATCAGCCCCCGCTCGGCGCGGATCCTCGCGGCGGTCAACCCGTCGGTTTCCCGGCCGGAATCGTGGTCGAAGCTCGTGGGCGTCCTTCTTCTCCAGCTCCTCGCCGTGTTCGTGTTCTGGATCGACAGCCAGACGCGCCTGGCCGCCTCGCGGCGCCAGTCGCCGCCGCTGCTGGCGCTGCTCGCCGTCGGGATCGTCTTCGCGCTCATCGTCCGGGGGACGTTCGCGGTCACCCAATCGCTGGCTTCGAACTTCTCCTCCGACGCGCTCTCGTCGGACTCCTTCGCGATTCCTTTCGCGGCGGGGCCGATTCTCGCCGTTCTCGTGGTCGGCGCCGGGCCGGGGCCCGCGGTGCTCTTCGCCGCCGTGCAGGCGGCCTCGATCGGCGTGCTGATGGGGATGAACTTCCCCTTCGCGCTCTACGCCCTCGCCGGCTCGCTCGCGGGGATCTACGGGATGAAGCGGCTCGGGTCGCGGAGCGTCCTCTTCGCCCTGGGCGGGATCGTGGCCGCGGCCAACGTCGCGGCCGTCGGGATCGGCCACGCGCTCGCCGCGGACGCGAACAGCCTCTGGGCGGATTCCGCGGCGGCCGTCGTCGGCGGGCTCTTCGTCGCCGGCCTCGTCGCGTTCCTGCTCCCCGTCTTCGAGAATCTCTTCCACGTCACGACCGACATCCGTCTGCTCGAGCTGTCCAACCAGAACCTTCCGCTCCTCCGGACGCTCGCGTTCGAAGCGCCGGGAACCTACCAGCACTCGCTGACGGTGGGACATCTCGCGGAAGCGGCCTCGGAGGCGATCGGGGAGAACCCGCTGCTGGCCCGGGTCTGCGCGTACTACCACGACATCGGGAAAACGCGGATGCCCGATTATTTCATCGAGAACCAGCCGCGCGGCTTCAACCGGCACGACAGGCTCGAGCCTTCGATGAGCGCGCTGATCATCGCGTCGCACGTGAAGGAAGGAGCCGAGCTCGCCCGCAAGTCTCGCCTGCCGGGCCCGATCCTCTCCGGCATCCGGGAGCACCACGGGACGAAGCTGATCCGGTACTTCTACCAGAAAGCCCTGTCGAAGGTGGAGCCGGGCTCGCCGTCGGTCCTCGAGTCGGATTACCGCTATCCCGGGCCGAAGCCCTCGAACCGCGTGAACGGGATCCTGATGATCGCCGACGCCGTGGAGGCGGCGTCGCGCACGATCGCGGAGCCGACCCCGGCCAAGATTGCGGCGATGGTCCGGGCGATCTCGAACGACTGCCTGCGCGACGGGCAGTTCGACGAGTGCGACCTGACGATTCGCGACCTGTCCGCGATCAACGACGCGCTGGTCCGGACGGTCACGACGATGTTCCACCACCGCATCGACTACCCGGGCTTCGACTTCAACCGGGAGGCGGGGGAGGTGGGGCGGCCGCGGCGCTCGACCGGGGGCGTCCGCCTGAACGCGAAATGACCGTGGATTTCCGGGCGACCGTCCGGGCGCCGGGATGTCCGTCCGCGGCGGCGCGGCGTTTCCTCAACCGCGCGCTCGCGCTCGCCGGCGGGACGGCCGAGGAGATCTCCGTCGTGATCTGCGGCGACGGCCGGATGCGCGGGCTGAACCGCCGCTACCGCGGAAAGGACCGGACGACGGACGTGCTCTCGTTTCCGTCGGGAACGGCGGACGGGTTCCTGGGCGACCTGGTCGTCTCCGCCCCCGAGGCGCGGCGCCAGGCTCGTGCATCCGGGGTGCCTCTTCGCGCGGCGATCGAGAGGCTCCTCCTCCACGGACTCCTGCATCTGCTCGGATACGACCACGAGACGGACCACGGCGAGATGAACGCCCTGGAGGCGAAGCTGCGGCGGCGGCTGTCGATCCCGGCATGATCGCGCTCGCGCTCGCCGCCCTCTGCTTCCTGCTGTTCCTCACGCTGGAGCTCTTCGCCCAGTCGCTCGAGCGGCTCTCGCCGATCAAGCTCCGCAGCCTCGTCGAGGAGGAGCCGAAGAAGCTGCGGATGCTGTCGGGCAAGGGGCAGGCCGCGGCGATGAAGGTCTCCCTGCGCGTCGTCATCCAGATCCTGCTCCTCGCCGGGTTCTGGGCCCTCATCCGCGGGCTGGCCGCGCTCGCCGTTCCGGCCCCGTACATCTGGGGCGCGGCGGTCTTCTTCGTCGGCTGGCTCGCGGCCGAAGCTCTCCTTCTCCGGATCGTGGCGGCGGCCTCCGCCGAGACGCTGCTGACGCGCCTCGACCCGATCCTCTCGGCGCTCTCGTGGCTGATCGCGCCGATCGCCTGGCCGATTCGCGTCCTCTTTCGCCGTCGTGCCGCGGACGGCGAGGGCCCGGCTTCCGAGGAGGACATCCAGGCGTACATCGACGTGGGCCGCGAGGAGGGAATCCTCGAGCGCGACGAGGAGAAGCTCCTGATGTCGATCGTGGACTTCGGGGACACGATGGTGAAGGAAGTCATGACGCCGCGCACCGACATCGCGGCGGTCGACGAAGCGTCGCCGCTCGACCGCGTCGCGGACCTCTTCATCGACACGAAGTACTCGCGTCTGCCGATCTACCGCGGGACCGTCGACCAGATCGTCGGGATCGCGCACGTGAAGGACGTCTTCGAGGCGGTCCGGCGCGGCGGCCGCACCCGACTGGCGGAGGTCGCGCGCCCGGTGGCGTTCGTCCCGGAGACGAAGAAGACGGCCGAGCTCCTCCGGGAATTCCAGCGCCGCCGCCTCGCGATGGCGATCGTCGTGGACGAGTACGGAAGCGTCTCCGGCCTCGTGACGATCGAGGACCTCCTCGAGGAGATCGTCGGGGAGATCTCCGACGAGCACGAGGACGAGCGCGACTCCGTCCTGAAGCTCGCCGACGGGGCGTACTCGATCTCGGGCCGGGCGCACGTGGACGTCCTGGAGGAGGTCTTCGGCCACGGCCCGAAGGAGGAGGAGTACGACACGCTCGGCGGCTACCTGACGGCTCGCCTCGGAAGAGTCCCGCGGGTCGGCGAGACGCGGGAGGAGGACGGCCTGCGGTTCACCGTGGAGGAAGGGGATCGCCGCCGGGTGCTCCGCGTCCGGGTCGAGGCGGTCGCGCCGACTGCGGAAGGAGAGGAAGAGAGCGCCGGTCCGCCGGCGTCCCCCGCGGGCGAACCCGGCGAGACGGCGCGAAGCGGGCGCCGGTGAGCGGGGAGGCCGCCCCGTTCCGCTCCGGGACGGTCGCGGTCGTCGGCCGTCCGAACGCGGGCAAGTCGACGCTCGTCAACCGCCTCGTCGGAGAGAAGGTCGCGATCGTCTCGGACAAACCGCAGACGACGCGGCGGCGCTGGATCGGCGTCGTCCACCGCCCCGGCTTCCAGGCGGTGCTCGTCGACACGCCCGGGATCCACCGGCCCGAGCACCGCATGAACGCGGCGATGGTCCGCGACGCCGTCGACGCGCTCGAGGGGTGCGACGCCGTGCTGTGGGTCGTCGACGCCTCGGCGCGCCGCGGACCCGGGGACCGGCGGATCGCCGACATGCTCCGCGCGCGGGGCGTTCCGGCGGTCCTCGCCCTCAACAAGGTGGACCGGCTCGCCAAGCCCGCCCTCCTTCCGCAGCTCCAGGAGCTCTCCGGCCTGGGGGATTTCGCCGCGCTCGTGCCCGTCTCCGCGATCACGGGCGACGGAGTCGAGGCGCTCCTCGACGAGCTCGGCCGGCTCCTGCCCGAGGGGCCGCCGCTCTTTCCCGCGGGCGAGACGGCGCCCGGAGGGCTCGCCGAGAAGATCGCCGAGCAGATTCGCGAGCCCGCGCTCGAGCTCACGCGCGAAGAGGTGCCCTTCTCGCTCGCGGTCGTCGTCGACGAGCTCCGCCGGGACGAGGAAAAGGACCTGACCGTCGTCGAAGCGACGCTCTACGTCGAGCGCGAGGGACAGAAGGGGATTCTCGTCGGAAAGGGGGGCGCCATGATCCGCGAGATCGGCTCGCGCGCCCGGGCGCTCTGCGAGGAGCGCTTCGGGGGGAAGTTCTTCCTCGACCTCCGGGTCCGCACCCGCGAGGACTGGCGCGAGGACGACGGGTTTCTCTCACGCATCGTCAACCCGGAGGTCTGAGGGAGCAGACGCGGCGATGCATCGAGCCGGCCGGGCGCGTGCCCGGCGCGGGAGCTGGCTCGGGGACCGGGGGCGCGTGACGGCCGCGCGGCTCGCGGAACGAGCGGCTCGACCGCGCCCGCCGTCACCCCGCAACGCCCTCGCTCCCGCTCCCGCATCGCGGAGCTTTCGCCTCGGTGGCTCGCGCACTCGCGTGCGTGGCGATCGACGCGCGCGGCGGAGTGCGCGCCGGCCGCTTCG
Source organism: Thermoanaerobaculia bacterium (assembly GCA_035260525.1). NCBI lineage: Bacteria > Pseudomonadati > Acidobacteriota > Thermoanaerobaculia > Thermoanaerobaculia bacterium. The sequence goes on along the minus strand of DATFVB010000073.1, from coordinate 22,054 downwards.
CGGCTGAGCCTTCGGCTCCGCGCTGGATACCCTTCGGCGAAAGCTCTCCGCGATGCGAAGGCCCGAATTCCTGCCGAGGGCATCGGTCATCCTGAGCGAAGCGAAGGATCTGCCGTCGGCGGCGTCGTTCCCCTTCCGCTTCGCGACTCGTCGACTCGCGACCCGCTGAGTTGAGTCTCCTCCCGGCGGTCGCGGCGCGAGACCCGGAACCCGCCCCTTCGACGTTAGGAGTAGTACCCCGATATGGTCCTGGCGATGGGATTCTTCGTCGCCGAGTTAAGCGGCGCGGAGCACTTCAACTCGGCGACTGCCACTTCCAACGGCGGCCTTCTAGCTGTAATAACCCGAAATGGTGCGCGCGGTGAGATTCCTGGGCGCCGAGTTAAGCGGCGCGGAGCGTCCGCTTCAACTCGGCGACTGCCGCTTCCAACGGCGGCCTTCTAGCTGTAATAACCCGAAATGGTGCGCGCGGTGAGATTCTTCGGCGTGACCTTCACGTCCACCTTTCGCCACTTGTTGTCGGGGTTCGGATTGGTGGAGTAGTAGGTCAGGAGATACTGGGTCCGCAGCTCGTTGTTGATCTGCTGGTAGACGCTCTTGAGACTCTTCGTGCTGTCGACGTAGAACGTCGTCCCGCCGGAAGCCTCGGCGAGGCGGTTGAGCTTCGATTTGACCTCGAGCTCGGCCTTCGAGACGTTCAAACCGATCCCGTAGACCGCCACGCCCGCCTTTTTCACGTAGTCGAGGAGGGTGTCGAAGTCGTACTTCGAGGTCGTGTCTTTCCCGTCGGTGAGGACGACGAGGGCTTTCTTCCCCTTCACGCCCGAGAACTGGTAGAGCGCGTACACGATCGCGTCGTAGAGCGCGGTCGATCCCTCCGCGCGGAGGCCGGCGAAGGAGCGGTCCAGCCGCTCCCGGTTTCCCGTGAGGCGGCAGAGCGTGTAGGGCGAATCGTCGAACGACATCGTGAAGCCGCGATCCTTCTCGCCGATCGTCTGATCGATGAACTCGAGGGCGGCTTTCTCGGCGTCCGGAAGGTTCTCGATCATCGAGGCCGAGGTGTCGATCGCGACGCCGACGGTCAGCGGCAGGTTCGTCACGTGCTCGAACTGAGCGACGGTCTGGGGTTTCCCGTCCTCGAAGATCTGGAAGTTCGCCTGGGTCAGGCCGTCCACCGGACGGTTCCCCTGGGTGACCGTCGTGTAGAGCTCGACGGCGTCGACGTTGACCTCGCTGATGTACGGCGGCGCGTTGACGTAGCGGACGTCCTCCGCCACGAGGCCGTCGTCGAGCGTGCCGACGACGCGCACGTAACCGAGCGATCCGCTCTTCCGGAACGGGACCACCTGCTGCCACGGCGGCTGGTAGAGGGTCGCGACCTTCGTCTCGTTCGAATAGAACTCCATCTTCGCGATCGAGCGTCCCTCGGGCGCGGTCGCGTCGGCGACGACCGCCGTCGGCCCGGAAGCGTTGGTGCCTCGCCGCGGAGAGAGAATCTTCACGCGGAAGGACTCGCTTCCCTCGTTGACGTGGAGCTCGTCCTCGCCGACGGAACGTCCGCCCGCGTCGTAGGCGACGACGCGGATCTCGTGCCGCCGCGGGAGCGGCCCGAGGTTGAGGTCGGCCTGAAACGGCCCCTTCGTGCGGGTCAGCATCTTCGTGCCGTCGAGGTAGAAGTCGACGGCCACGATCCCTTCGGCGGCTTTCGTCTCGAACCGCTGGAGACCCGTGAGGATTTCGCGGACGGGAGGGAGGATGGAGATCGACGACGGGCGGAAGTCGGCCGGGGGTGCCTCGCTCTTGCGGGCGGCCGCGGCCGCGGCGAGGACCGGCGGCGGCGCCTGAGGCTGCTCGGGGACCCGGAGGGCTTCGGCGAAGCGTCCTTCCGCCTTCCGGTTCGCATCGGCGGCCTTCACCCGGATCTCGTAGTCGCCCGGATACAGATAGCGGCGCAGCGTCAGCGGCAGCTGGTCGCCCGAGACCTCGTCGACCGGGATGTCGAACCGGTACTTGAAATTGTCGAGCATCCGGTCGTTCTGCACGATCTCGCCCACGACGTCGACGTCGTAGAATTTCTGGTCGCCCAGGTCTCTCAGGGCGAGGTCCTTCCGCGGAAGGAGGAGCGACACGTCGCATGCGATCTTGCTGTCGCGCTCTTCGGGAAAGATCACGCTCTTCTCGATCGGGAGGGGCGCGGCGGCGGCGGAGACCTGCGTCGTGAGCCCGAGGAAGCGGTCGATCCCCTCCGTCTCGACGGGCGGCCGGGCGAACATCTTCTCCGCCTCGGCCATGCCCGATATGCCGGGGCCGAGGATGGTCGTCGTATACGAGATCGCCTCCTGCAGATTCTGCGCGTCGAAGCAGCTCTGTTCCGCCTCGCGCATGTCCACGGCGATCGAGTTCAGCCCGAGCTTCTGTATGCCGTCGATCGGCAGCCAGAGCTTCCAGTCGCCCATCCCGTACGCCTTGTAGAAGACCAGGTAGACCTTGTTCTTCAGCGCCTCGAGCCGCTCGTAGTACCAGATCTGGATCGGAACGAAGACCTCCGGGCAGTTGACCGGAATCAGGGCATCGGGAGGCCCGTTCAGGATGTAGACCTTCGCGGCATCGGATCCCAGGTTCTTGAAGTGCTCCTTGGCGTACTCGACCCGCGCGCGGAACACTTCGCGAAAATTCGTCCGGATGCCGTCCTTGTCGACCGACCGCCGCCGCCAGAACTCCTCGATGAACTTGTCCCGCTCCACGTCGTCGCCGACCTGGAGGAAGACGTCCCGCTCCCGTTCGGTGATGATGAGGCTCACATCGTCGAGCCATTCCCGATACCGCTCGGGGAGCTTCGACTCGAGCTGTTTCCGGTCGGCCCGGGAGAGCTTCCGCGAGGCGGGGGCGGGGGGCTCCGCCCGGGCGGCCGGGACGGCAGTGGGCGCCGGAGAGCCGACGAACCGCGAGCGCCATCGGCTCCAGTCTCCTTCCGGGGGCGGAGGGAACACGGCGAGCTTCTCGACGCGGAGCGCCTCGCCGAGGTCGCCGCGGTCTTCCATCGAAATCAGGACCGGCCACAGGACGTTGCATTCATCCTTGCAGGTCACCATCGTCGCCTGCGGCCCGCAGCGTGCGCCGTAGAGGCTCTCGAGCTCACGCCTCCCGGACGCCGCGTCCGGAGTCTGGTGGCTGATGGTCGGGCTCAGCAGGACGTCCGGTCCCAGGATCGGGGACCAGAGCTTCAGCGGGCCGCTCTCGAAGTCGCGGTAGAAGACGAGTTTTTCCGGAGTGCCCATCCTCGTGGCGGGCTCCATCGTCCAGATCTCGATCGGTCGGAAGTCGTTCGGGCAATCCAGGGTGTAGACGTCGGCGGGCGCTCCCAGCGCGAGGACGATTCGCCCGGCGTCGGTTTTCCAGCCGCCGTATTTCTCGTTTGCGGCCTCGAGGCGCTCCGTGTACAGATTCTTGAATCCGGGGCCGAACGGCGGACGCAACCCGTCCCGTTCGCGGATGGCCCAGAACTCGTCGCGGAAGGACGTCCGTTCGGCGGGACTCGCCAGACCGAGATAGAGCTTCTTCTCGTCGGCCGTGAGGAGCGGCGCGACGATCTCCGTCGCCCATTCGCGCTCCTCCTTCGACATCGGAGCGGGCGTCACCGACTCGTTGCGCGGCGGCTCCTCGGCGGCGCGGACCGCCCGCGTTGCGCCGGCGGCAACGCCGACCGCGAGGGTGAGAAGAGCGATCCTCCGCCGGTTCATGCGCTTCACTTTGCCATCGATCCTAACCTCCGGGAAGCTCGGGCCATTCCGACTTTCTCCTCTCTTCAGGATCCCCGGATCGGCCGATGCGGAGCCGGCCTAGAATCGGCGCGATGATCTACGCCGACTACAACGCGACGACCCCGGTCGATTCCCGGGTGAAGGCCGCGATGGAGCCCTTCCTGGATGAAATCTGGGGAAATCCGTCGTCGGTGCACTCGGCGGGCCGCCGCGCGAGACGGGCGGTCGAGGAAGCGCGCGAGCAGGTCGCCCTCCTCCTCGGGGCTTCCGAGCCGGAAGAGGTCGTGTTCACGTCGGGGGGCACCGAAGCCGACGCGATCGCCCTCTACTCGGCCCGGGCGTCGGCCCGCCGCGTCGTCGCCGTGTCCTCCGTCGAGCACCCGGCCGTCTCGGAGCCCGCCCGCGCTCTCGAGCGGGAGGGTTTCGAGCGCCGGGTCCTGCCGGTCCTTCCGTCCGGTGAGATCGACCTCGGCGCCGCAGAACGGTGGATCGACGACCGCGTCGCGCTCGTCTCGGTCATGGCGGCCAACAACGAGTACGGTGGAATCTTCCCGGTCGCGATCCTCGCCGGCCGGGCGCGGAATGCCGGCGCGCTCTTCCACACGGACGCGGTCGCGGCGGCCGGTAAGATCGACGTCGGCGCCGCGAGCGGCGCCGACCTGATCTCGGTCTCGGCTCACAAGATCGGCGGGCCGAAAGGAACCGGAGCGCTGTGGGTGCGTCGGGGCGTGGAGCTGCCGGCGCTCTTTCCCGGCGGCGGCCAGGAGCGCCGGCGCCGGGGCGGCACGGAGAACGTCGCCGGGATCGCGGGTTTCGGGGAAGCCGCGCGGCTGTGCCGCGAGGAGTCGGCCCACGAGCGGGAGAGAGTCGCCGGCCTCCGCGACGCATTCGAGGAGGCTCTGGGGCGCGAATGGCCTGCCGTGCGCATCTGGGGAAAGGCGGCGCTCCGGGTCGGGAACACTTCCGCGGCGGCATTTCCGGGCCGCTCCGGCGAAGGGATCGCGATCGCCCTCGATCTCGACGGAATCGCCGTTTCGGTCGGATCGGCCTGCTCGTCCGGTTCGGTCGCCCCGTCGGCGGCGATTCTCGCGCTCGGCGCCTCGTCGGAGGAAGCGAGGAGCACGGTCCGGTTTTCGTTCGGCCCGGGCAACGATCTCGCTCAGGTCGAGGCCGTCGTTTCCGCGCTCCGACGGATCCTCCGCACGGATCGATCTTGATCGCCGGCGCCGGCCGGTGGCAAAATGGCGCCATCCATGAATTCACCGGAGGTCTCGGGGGACGGGGGAGCGCGTTGATCGTCTCCTGTCCGGCGTGTGCGGCAAAGTACCGCTACGAGGAAGCGCGCTTCGGGGGGAAGCCGGCGAAGAAGATCCGCTGCACGAAATGCGAGACGATCTTCGAAATCGCGAACCCGGCGGCGCCGGACCCGCCCCCGTCTCCGGCGCCGGCGGCGGCCTCCGGCTTCCGCGCCGATGCGCCGATCAACCCGCCGCCGCTCGTCGGCACCGAGACGACCTTCACGCGGCGTCCGGAGGCGTTCGACCACCGGAAACACGCGGGAGAGTCGACCCGCGCACACGCGAAGGCGGCGCCGCACCCGGCGGCTCTCCGGCTCCCCGCCGGCAAGAAACTGTCTCTCGCCGTGATCTCGGGCCCCGACGCGGGAAAGACGTTTGCGATCGAGAAACCCCGCGTCGTCGTCGGACGCGCGGGGTCCGACATCGTCCTCTCGGACGCGGAGATCTCCCGCTCGCACGCGGCGATCGAGGTCGAGGACGACTCGGTGACGGTTTTCGACCTGGAGTCCACGAACGGCACCTACTTCGGGGGGGAGCGCGTCGAATCTGCACCGCTCGACCAGTACGGAGAGTTCGAGGTGGGCGGGAGCACGTTGATGCTCATCGTCACGGAGTCCGCCTAGGAGCTGCCGGCCGATCGATGCATCGAGCCGGACGGGCGCGTGCCGTCCGCGAGACCCTGCGACATACGCCGCCGGTATGCCTCGGGATCTCTCGACCGGCCCACATCCCGTCGGGCTCGCGCCTCGCCCGGCCTCGTCGGTATTCGGAACGACAGGTCTCGTTCTCGTTTTCCCGCCCGCGCAGGTCGTCGGGGCGCGGTCAGACGCGGGCGAGACGGGATGCGGGCCCGGCCACCGTGTCCCGAGGCGTACGGGGCGTACGTCGACGGCGCGGTGGCCGGGCCCGCGCCCGTATTCGCTCGATGTATGGCCGCGCTACCATAGGCAAATGCGGATTGCGGTGGCGATGTCCGGCGGCGTCGATTCCTCCGTCGCCGCCCTGCTCCTGAAGGAGGCGGGGCACGAGGTGGTGGGGCTCTCGATGCAGCTCTGGGATCACTCCTCCGAGGCGGGGAGGAGCGGGCGGTGCTGCACGCTGGACGACCTCGGCGACGCGCGCCGGGTCGCATGGAGGCTCGACATTCCGCATTACGTGCTCGACCTCGAGGAGGAGTTCCGGCGCACGGTCGTCGAGCCGTTCGTCCGTTCGTACGCGCGGGGGTCGACGCCGATTCCCTGCTCGCGCTGCAACACCCACGTGAAGTTCGCCGCTCTGGCCCGGCGGGCGTCGGAGTTCGGCTGCGAGGCCGTCGCCACGGGGCACTACGCGAGGACCGGGATCGATTCCTCGGGCCGCCCCGTGCTGCGCAGGGGCGCGGACGCGGCGAAGGACCAGTCGTACTTCCTCTGGGACCTGGGCCGGGAGCCGCTCTCCCGCGCACTCTTTCCGGTCGGGCATCTCACGAAGGACCGGGTCCGCGCCATGGCGCGCCGCGCCGGGCTTCCGACCGCCGAAAAAGCGGAATCGATGGAGATCTGCTTCGTGCCGGCCACGCAGAGCGCCGCGTCCTTCGTCGAGCGGCAGGCGCCGGCGATGGGGATCGCGCTCCCGACGCACGGCCGGTTCGTCGCGGAAGGCGGCGGGGCGATCGGGGAGCACGGCGGCGTCCATCGCTTCACGGTCGGGCAGCGGCGCGGACTCGGCGCCGCGTTCGGGGAGCGCCGGTACGTCACCGCGATCGACGCGGCGACGGGAGACGTGCGCCTCGGGTCGCGGGAGGATTTGCTGGCGCTGGAGGCGGAAGTCGGCGAGGTGCGATGGACGTCGATCGACCCTCCGGAGAGTCCCGTCGAGGCTTCCGTCCGGGTTCGCCATCGGGGACGCGAAGTCGCGGCGACCGTCGTGCCCGCCCGAGAGGATCGCGCGCGAATTCTCTTCCACGAGGAGATCTCGGCGATCGCTCCGGGGCAGGCGGCCGTGTTCTACGACGGGGATGTGGTGCTCGGAGGCGGAACGCTCACTCGTTAACGGGCGCGGACCATACGCGCCGTTATACGGGTCCGGGGTGCCTGCCGGCGGCTCGACGTACGTCTCAGTACGCCTTCGCCTCCGGCAGACACCCCGGACCCGTCTTCCAGACGTCTGGCCGCGCCTCGTCATTGCATCAACTGAACGGCCTTGCAGAGGGGGCGGCACGCGCCCGTCCGGCTCGATGTATCCGCCTTCGCCAAGGCTTCGGCGGGACAGGTCGCCGCGCGGGCCACTAGTTGGTCGGCGCGTCGGCGGGCGGCATCGGAGTCGCCACCTCCGGGATCGGCCCGAACTGCTGTTCGTAGAGCGCGATGTTCTGCGCGAGCGCCTTGAGCAGCTGCTTGGCGTGGACGGGCGTCGTCAGGATCCGCGACAGGATCTTCACGTCGGGGCGGCCGGGGACGATCCGGCCGAAGTCGACGACGAATTCCGTCGGGTTGTGGAGAATGTTGGCGAAGTTCACGTAGTGACCCGCGGAGGTCGGCTCGTCGATCGTCATCTTCAGCTCGACCGGTTTTTGATCGTTCATGCGGAGCTCCCGCCCGAGTCTAGCAGGCTCGTGCGCCTATAATCGGCCGACGCGGGAGGAAAACCGATGGGATTCGCGCTCTTGTTCATGGTCCTCGCCCAGGTCCACACGACCACGCCCCCTTCGCAGCCGACCCTCCCGTCTCCGCAGGAGCGCGCGATGCAGGCGATGCGGGTCACCGATTCGATGGCGTCGGGGGACGCGCACTACCTCCATCGCTCCGACGGGCGGCACGGTGAAATCGCGGATCCGCGCGAGATCGACGCGGCGCTCGACGACTATGCGGCGGCGATCCGGAAGAGCCGAAGCAACGCCGACGCGAAGTGGAAATATCTCCGCGCCACGTATTTCAAGGCGGAATATACCGGCCTCGGCGCTTCCCAGAAAGCGGCGCTGTACGAACGGGCGATGCCGATCGCCGATGACGCGATCGCGGCGCAGCGCGAGCGGGCGGCCGCGAAGGCGGGCGGACGGGCGTCGTCGCTGGAGCCGGCCGACGTCGGCAAGGCGCTCGCCGGAGACGCGACCGCGGGAGAGACGTTCTTCTGGACCGCGGTGACGTGGGGGCAGTGGTCGCTCGTGCACGGGAAGATGTCGGCGGTCCGCCAGGGGGCCGCGGCGAAGATCCGGGATGACGCGCGAACCGTCATCGCGATCGCCCCGAACCTCGAAGAGGCCGGAGGCTACCGCGTGCTCGGACGCCTCCACGCGGTCTCGCCGAAGGTCATCTTCTTCACCGGGTGGATCGACCGGGAGGAGGCGATCAAGAACCTGCGCGAGGCGGTCCGCCTCGCTCCCGACAACCTCGTGAACAAGGTGTTCCTGGCCGAGGCGATCCACGAGTACTCGGAGGACCGCGCCCCCGCGGTCGACCTGCTGAAGGCGGTTCTCGCGGCGACGCCGCATCCGGATCACCTCGTCGAGGACCTGAAGGTGCAGGGCGATGCGCAACGGGATCTCCAGGCCTGGGGCGCCTTGTAGGGGCGGCCGCGGATCATACATCGAGCGGAGAGGTGCGCGGGCCGGGCCGCCGCGCCCTCGACGTACGCCCCGGTACGGCTCGGGACGCGCCGACCCCGCCCGCATCCCGTCTCGCTCGCGTCTGACCGCGCCTCACCGTGTCCGGCCGAGAGGCACCGTTGGACAGTCGTTCGCCCGCTCGTCACCTCTCCCGGCGGGAGAGGGAGGCGTTCAGCTCTTTCAGGAGCTGGCGGGCGGTCTTCCCGAGCAGCGGGTGCCGCCAGCGCGGCGCGATCGCCGCGAGCGGCTCGAGGGCGAATCGGCGCCGGTGGAGCCGCGGGTGGGGGAGCGTGAGCTGCGGGGAGGAAGCCACCTCGCCCCGCACGTCGAGGAGGTCGATGTCGATCGTGCGCGGCCCGTTCCGGAAGGTCGGCGTTCGGCCGCCCCGACGCTCGACGCGCTTGACGGCGGCAAGGAGATCGGCCGCCGGCATCGCCGTCCGGATCTCGGCGACGGCGTTCAGGAAGGGGCGCTGCGCGGAGTAGCCTTCGGGCTCGGTCTCGAAGAAAGGGGAAACGCGGACCACCGAAGCGATCGCTCCGATCTCGCGCAGGGCGAGCCGCAGGTGGGCGAATCGGTTCCCGAGATTGCTTCCGAGGCCGAGGAAGGTCGCCCGCTCAGAAGTCTTCTTCTTCCTCGCGTTCGTGGGTCTCGAGGGGAGGCTCTTCGTCTTCGAACTCTTCCTCCGGATACCCGGCGTGGTCGATCGACTCTTCCTCTTCCTCGTGGCCATGGTCTTCGAAATCGCTCACCTCGTCGGGCGCGACGACGATCGGCGCCATCCGCCGCGGCCGCGGCGCCGCCGAGGCCGATTCGTCCGCGCCGCGCGCATCGCGCTGGTTGGCGCCGCACTTCGGGCACACGGCTTCGGGTTTGCCGAGGTCGTAGAACTTCGCCCGGCAATTGAAGCATTCGAATTTTTTTCCGAGATTTGGCATCCCACCCCCGAAGCGGGCCGAACGTATCACCCGACCCCGGGGCCGTCAAGGACGCGGATCCTTTGGAAAAAATTCCGCGTGCTACGCTCCGCGCGAGTGGAAAATCGCGCGACTTTCTTCGCGATCGACGCCTCGGACGCGGGCTCCTCGGCGCGGCTCGGGCGGCTCTCTCTCTCCCATGCGACCGTCGAGACGCCCGCGTTCATGCCGGTCGGGACCCTCGGCGCCGTCAAGGGCGTCCCCTTCGACCTCCTCGAGAGCTGGGACTGCCGGATCATCCTCGCGAACACGTACCACCTGATGCTTCGGCCGGGCCTCGACGGCATTCGCCGGGCGGGCGGGCTGCATCGGTTCACCGGCTGGCCGCGGGCGTTCCTGACCGACTCGGGAGGCTTCCAGGTGATGTCGCTCGCGACCCAGCGGGACGTGACCGAAGAGGGCGTGCGGTTCCGCTCGCATCTCGACGGCGCGGCTGCCATGCTCACGCCGGAGCTCGCGATGGAGCTCCAGGCCGCTTTCGGGACCGACGTGGCGATGTGTCTCGACGTGTGCCCCGCGCTCCCGGCCCCCCGCGGGGAGGTGGAAGACGCCGTGGCCCTCACGGCGCGCTGGGCCGAGCGCTGCCGGCGCGCGTGGACGGGACCCGGACGGCTCTTCGGGATCGTCCAGGGAGGGACGCACGAGGACCTCCGGCGAAGGTCCGCCGAGGAGATCGCCGCGCTCGATTTCGCGGGCTACGCGATCGGCGGCGTCGCGGTCGGCGAAGAGAAGCGGGAAATCGAGCGGATCACGCGCTCGACCGCCGCGCGCCTTCCGGCCGGCCGCCCGCGGTACCTCATGGGCGTCGGCACGCCGGCGGACATCCTCGGCGCCGTCCGGGCGGGGATCGATCTCTTCGACTGCGTCCTGCCCACGAGGAACGGACGCATGGGGCACGCCTACACGTCGGCGGGGAGCGTGGCGATCAAGAACGCGCGCTTCCGGGAGGACGGGCGCCCGCTCGACCCGTCGTGCGCCTGCCCGGTCTGCCGGCGGCACAGCCGGTCCTACCTGCGCCATCTCTTCGTCCTGAGCGACATCACGGCGCCGGTGCTCATCTCGATGCACAACGTCCACTTCTACCTTTCCTGGATGCGCCGGATCCGCGACGCGATCGGCGCCGGGCGGCTGCCGGAGCTCGCGCCGCCGCCCGAAGGAAAGGTCGAAGAGTGAGATGATCTCGCGGCCGGATCCGAGGAGGGCGCCATGAGCGGAAGCGATCGGGGCGCGGAGATCGCGCTCGTCACCGGGGGAGGGACGGGCCTCGGCCGCGCGACCGCGCTCGCCCTTTCCGACGCCGGATTTCCGGTCGCGGTCGTCTCGCGGTCGGCCGAGCACGTCGAAGGAGCCGCCGCCGAGATCCGGTCGCGCGGGGGACGCGCCCTCGCGGTGACGGGAGACGTTCGGGACCCGGCGGCGGTCGAAAGCGCGGTCGAGCGGGTCGAGCGCGAGCTCGGCCCGATCGGCGTCCTCGTCAACAACGCGGCGGGCAATTTCCTGATCCCGTCGGAAGAGCTCACGCCGAACGGCTTCCGCGCGGTCGTGGAGATCGTGCTCCACGGCACGTGGTTCTGCTCCTCGTCGGTCGGCCGGCGAATGCTCGCCCGCGGCCGGGGGACGATGGTCAACGTGGTCGCGACCTACGCCGAAACCGGAATGCCGGGCGTCGTGCACTCGGCGGCCGCCAAGGCCGGCGTCCTCGCGATCACGCGCACGCTCGCCGCCGAGTGGGGGTCCCGCGGCATTCGCGTCAACGCGGTCGCTCCCGGGATCATGGCGACCGAGGGGGCGGCGAAGAACCTCCAGTTCGCCGACGCTTCGACGCAGGAGAGGCTCGTGCGGACGATCCCGGCCCGGCGGCTCGCGCGGCTCGAGGAGGTCGCCGGCGCGATCGTCTGGCTCTGCGGCCCCTCGGCCGATTACGTCACGGGAGCGTGTCTCACGATCGACGGCGGCATCTCGCTGCCGGGCGGGTTCTTCAAGCGCGGGTGACCGGAAGACGTGCCGGCTTCGCCGGTCACTCGGGGATCTCCTCCCAGACGGCCTGCGTCACGAGCCGCCGCTCGCCGTCGCGGGCGAGCCGGATCTCGAACCGGTAGCGCGCCGACGAGGGAAGGAGCGCCTCGAGGCCGCCGATCTTCCGCGCCGAGCCGTGGAACGAGGCCTCGAAGCGCGCGAGGTCGAAATCGGGGAATCGCTCGATCGCGAGGCCGCTGACGGACACGTCGACCGACGCGTACGCCGCGAAAAGGCGGCGGAGCTCGGCGTCGAGGTCGTTGCGGCCCATGCCGCCCGAGCCCTGGAAGCCGGACGCGAGAGCGGCGGCGATCTTGCCCGCGTCGCGGTGGTTCGCGTCCCGGACGAGCGATCGAACGGTCTCCGCCGCGGGATCGGCCGGCCCGCGGCAGGCGGGCGGCGCCAACGCCGCGGCCGCCGCGCAGGCGAGCGCGGCTAGGCGGCGGCGCGCCGCGAGAACGGCCATTGTTTCCGCGCGAAGGCCCGCACGAGGAAGAACCCGAGCCCGGCCGCCATCACGAGCGCTCCCGCCGGCTTGAAGCCCTTCTCGGGCGACACGACGATGTAGCCCCAGAGGACCATCGCGACGGCGGCCGGAAGGGGATAGAGCCACATCCGGAACGGCCGCGGCCGCCGAGGCTCCCGGACGCGGAGGATCACCGCGGCGACGACCTGGGTGAAGAACGGGATGATCGCCCGGATCGTGATGATCGAACGAATGACGGTCGGCAGCGGCAGGAGGCAGAAGATCGTACCGGTGGCTCCCAGCCAGACCACCGCCACCCACGGGAACGCTCCCGTCGGATGGAGGCGTCCGAACACGGCGAAGAAGTTGCGGTCTTTCCCCGCGGCCCAGAGGATCCGGGAGTAGCCGAGGATCAGCGAGAAGACGGACGCGAGTCCGGTCCAGAGGATCAGGAGCGTCACGGCCCGCGCCGCCTTCGGGCCCAGGAGGACGGCGAGGTAGTCGGAGAAGACGTGCTCGGAAGTCATCGCCGTCCGCATCGGAAGGACCGAGACGAGGCAGGCGTTCATCACGACGTAGAGGACCGCGATCGCGAGGATCGAGATCACGATCACGCGGGGAATCGTTCGCGTCGGGTCGTGGATCTCGTCTCCGAGATAGCAGATGTTGTAGTAGCCCAGATAGTCGTACACGGCGAAGACGAGGGCGGTGAGAAGGCCGGCGTACGCCGTGCCGCCGTCGAGCCTCGGCGCCCGCCAGAACGCGAACGCCGAGAGCTTCAGATGCGGAAGTCCCGCCGCGATGATGATCCCCACGGTCGCGAGCACCCCCGCCCAGAGGAGGATCGAGAGCTTTCCGAGGGTTCCGATGCGGCGGAGCAGGAGCAGAGTCAGCGCCGCGCAGGCGACGGCGGCGATCGCCGACGTCGGCCAGGAGATCGACGGGAAGAGATAGACGAGGTACTTTGCGAATCCGATCGCTCCGGAGGCCATCGACAGCGGCGCCGAGATCAGGATCTGGAACAGGAAGAGGAACGAGAGCAGACGCCCCCAGCGGTCGCGCCCGTAAGCCTCCCGGAGGAAGACGTAGGTCCCGCCGGAGGCGGGGAGCTCGGCGGCGAGCTCGGCCGTCACGAGTCCGTCGGAGATCGCGAGCAGCGCGCCGAGGAGCCACGCGAGCATCGCGCGGCCGCCTCCCATGGCCGACAGGATCAGCGGGATCGTGATGAACGGGCCGATCCCGACCATGTCGATCATGTTGAGAGCGACCCCCCGCCAGAGGCCGATCTCGCGGCGGAGCTCGGTCAACGCGTCGTCGCCGGCGAGATCAGGTTGACGAAGATGCGGATCGCGCCGGGCACTCCCTCCGGGAGCTCGCGGAACCACGATTCCGCGGTGAAGACGTACGTGCCTTTGCCGAGCGTGGTCGTCAGCAGCCCGCCGCGCAGCGGCGGCTCGCCCGGATCGTGCATCGAGAGGAGCGGCTTCCAGTCGGCGGACCACTCGCCGACGAAATAGAGGCCCCGCTCCTGCACCCAGCCGTCGAAGTCGCGCGGCGTGATCCGGTTGGGCCGGTTCCAGACCGGGTCCTCGGGAGAGAGCATCTCGACCGGCGAGTCCTCGACCGTGACCCTCTCGTTCCGGTCGGGGAACTTCGCCGGATGCGGGAACCAGTTCCCCGCGTCGAACGCGCGCGTGTTGCTGTTGTACTGGACGACGAGGCGGCCGCCGGCTCGAACGTAGTCGAGAAGGCGCGGGTTCGCCCGCCGAAGGTCGTCGCGGACGTCGTAGGCGCGCGGGCCGGTCACGATCGTCGGATACGAAGAGAGGTTTCCTTTCTCGAGGTCCTCGGCGGTGAGGAGGTGGACGCGGATCCCGAGCTGCTGGAGGAATTCGGGGATCGAGTCCTCGGCGCCGCGCACGTAGCCGATCGAGAGCCCGTCCGGGAGCCGCAGGTCGAGCACCTCGACGCGCGTCTCGGCGGCCTTCAGGAAATAGAAAGGCCCGATGTCGGGATGCTCGATGAAGTCGAGCGTCCGGCTCGCGCCGTCGGCCGCCGCCCCCACCCGATAGATCCCGGGCCCGGTGCCCGCGGGCACTTCGAGGGCGAAGCGCACGGCCGCGGAAGTCTCGTCGCCGCCGATCGCGAACGTCCGGGCCGCCGGTCTCGGCCATCCCGCCGGGACGTCGAGCGAAACGCGTCCGCTCTGCGGTCCGGGCGCCTGGGCGGTGACCTCGACGTCGAGCGGGACGCTCCCGCGGCCGACGCGCGCGAGCGGGACGACGGCGAGAGGCGGCGTGTTTCGGATCGAAAGCGCGGGTTCGACGGCGAGCGCGCGGGCGACCTCGCCGCGCAGGGGATCGATCGTCCGGGTCTCGACGACCGTTTCGATCGCGTTCTCCGCTCCGGCGACGGAATAGCGGACGCGCGCGCGGAGCGGGAACGCGGGCAGAGGATCGCCGATTTTCGCGGGGTCGTCGACGGAATAGACGGCGTCCTCGACGGACGCCCGATGCCAGAACGGCGCCGTGAACGAAGCGTCCGCGGCGACCGTCACCCGGAAGAGCGCGCGCGCGGTCTGCCCCGAGGGAAGGTCGGCGGGCGCCGGCGAGACCGCATCGACCTTCCACCCGGCCGGGGCCTCGATCGAAGCGCCGAGGACCTTCAGGTCGGCCGACGAGCGGTTCGAAAGCGATACGGAGATCGGGTAGCTTCCGCCCGGGACGGCGACGCGCGCGGTCTCCACGGCGAACCGGAAGCCCGGGAACGGGGAGCCCGGCTCCTTTTCCGGCTCGACCCGCGCGACGAGCGCCAGCGACAGCGCGTGGTCGAGGGCGCCGCGAAGCTGGTCGCGCTTGATGCCGAGGAGGAAGAGCCCCGGCGATTTCTCCGCCGGCGGGAGCGCCGACCCCTCGAGGTCCCGGACGAGCCGGTCGGCGGCCGCGAGCGCGCGCGAGAGCGGCTCGGCGCATTTCTCCGGTCGCGCCGCGTCGAAGGCGCCGGAGGCCGCGCCGACCTCGCGGGCGAGGGAGGCGAGCCCCGGCCGCAGGAAAGGCACCGATCTCTCGTCGGCGCCGAGGCGGTCCGCGATTCCGGAGAGGCTCGTGTCGATCCCGTCGAAGAACCCGCTCTCGGGAACGCCTTTTCCCTCGTGATAGGGGATCTCGACGCGTCCGGAAACGTCGAGCACGGCCGCGGCGGGCGTTCCGTCGATCCGCTTGTAGTAGACGGGCCGGGAGCCGGGATCCGGCTGGACCTGGCCGACGCCCTGGGTGCGCTGGTGCGACAGTCCCTGCCACGCGAGCTGCGCGTAAGAAAGGCCGAGCAGAGAGTCGTAGGCGCCGACGTCCTCGGAAACGGTCCAGTCCTCGCCGGCGCGGATGATTCCGACGTAGAGCTTCTTCGGCTTCCACGGGAGGAGACCCTCCCGGATCTGCTCCGGGAACTTCGAAGGGTCGCCCGCCTCTTCGAAGGCGCGGCGGGCGAGGATCGACGAGGCCTCGTGGTGCGCATGCCCGTCGCGCCGCGTTCCGGAGAAGCGCGCGACGAGGACATCGGGACGGAAACGGCGGATCACCCGGACGAGATCGCCCACGACCGGTCCGCCGTCCGCGTCGGCGAAACGCCACTTCGCGAGCGCCTCGGCGAGCGTCTTCGAGAATCCGTAGTCGACCGCGCGCGTGAAGAACTGGGAGACGCCGTAATAGCGGTCCGAGGCGAGGAGCTCCTCCGTTCGGGTCACGCCGAGAGCGTCGAAGAGCTCCGGTCCGATCTTGTTCTGCCCACCCTCGCCGCGCGTGAGCGTCACGAGCCCGACGCGAACGCCGCGGCCGCGGGCGAGCATCGTGAGGAGCCCGCCGTCCTCGTCGTCCGGATGCGCGGTCACCTGCAGGAGCGACGCCGTCGTGGACGCCTCGAGGAGCGATCGCCTCAGCGCGGCGGCCCCGTGATCCGCCCGGGGATCGGGAGTCTGCGCGAACGTCGCCGCCGACGCGGCGAGGACGGAGAAGGCGAGAAACCCGGCGGTTCGTTTCACGTAATATTCTCCCGGGCGAGGAAGTTATACGAAAGAGAATCGATAAGGAAATCGGCGGCGGGACGATCGCCGCCGGAGAATCGCCCGCGGCGTCGTCCGCCGCCGGCGCGCCGCTCCCCCCGCCGGGCGGGTGGCGAAAGACCTTTCGCGCCTTCTCGTACCGCGACTACCGGATGCTCTGGTCCGGCTCGTTCACGTCCTCGTGCGGGACGTGGATGCAGGAGGTCGCGCAGAACTGGCTGATCTTCGACATGACCCGTTCGGCGTTCTGGCTGGGCCTCGACGCTTTCCTCGGAGACGCCCCGTTCATCCTCTTCTCGCTGCTGGGCGGCGTCGTCGCCGACCGCTACGACCGGCGCAAGATCCTCCTCGGCTCGCAGGTCGTGCAGCTGACCAACGCCTTCGTCCTGGCAGGGCTCGTCTTCTTCGGCCGCGTCCAGATCTGGCACATCCTCGTCCTCTCGTTCCTGACGGGGGTTGCGCAGTCGTTCGGCGGGCCGGCGTACCAGGCGCTCGTCCCGACCCTCGTCGAGAAGGAGGACGTGCCGAACGCCGTCTCGCTGCAGTCCACCCAGTTCAACCTCGCGCGGGTCGTCGGCCCCCTGCTCGCCGCGGTCGCGTTCGCGAAGTTCGGCGCGGCGGCGTGCTTCGGGTTGAACGGGCTTTCGTTCTTCGTCGTGATCGCGGCGCTGCTGCTGATCCGCACCCGGTTCGTCCGCAAGACCGGGCGGCACCCGCCGGTGCTGCAGAGCCTTCGGGAAAGCCTCTCCTTCATCAGCCGGACCCCGGCGATGAAGGCCCTCATCCTGCTCTCGTTCGCGGGCAGCTTCTTCGCGTTCCCGCTGCTGACCTTCCTTCCCGTCTTCGCCAAGGTGATCTTCGCGCGCGACGTGCGCGCCTACGGCCGGTTCCTGACGTTCTTCGGCGTCGGCGCCGTGCTCGGGGCGATCGCGGCCGCCCGCCTGTCCCACTCCGCGCGCAAGGGCATCCGCGCGGTCGCGGCGCAGGTCGTGTTCGCGGCGATCATCGTGGCGTTCGCGCTCTCCCGGAATTTCACGCTGTCGTGCGCCCTCCTGTTCCTCGGCGGCGCGGCCCTCTCGGTCGTCTTCACGATGCTGATGTCGCTCGTGCAGACGATCGTCGCCGACGAGATGCGAGGTCGCGTCGGCTCGGTCTACATGCTGGCATTCCGGGGGGCGATCCCGCTCGGGAACGTCGTCGCGGGCGCCGTCGCCGCCCGAACGTCGGTCACCACCGTCCTCGCGGTCAACGGCGTCCTCCTGGCGCTCGTCGGCGTGACCGTGCTCGGGCTCCGCAGGGCCGACCTCTCCGCCGCATGAGCGCGTCTGCTAGAATCCGCCGCCGATGAGCGAATCTCCCGACGAGACGGCGAGCCCCGCGCCGGCCCCGGCGACCGAAGACGACCGGCGGCAGCAGGCCGCCGAGATCAACCGCAAGCGCACCGAGGAAGAGTGGCTGCGGAACAAGCAGCGCTGGATCCACGAGAACTTTCCCGAGAAGAGAAAACCGGCCGCCGGCTGAGTCGCCCGGGTCCGGCGGGACCGAGATCCGAGACGCCATTTCGGATTTCGTGCTTCGGGATTCGGATTCGCTTCACATTTCCGTATTCGGATTTCGAGTCGCCCTCATCTCCTCGCCGCGATCCACTTCCGGATCGCAGCGGCCGGCCGGGTGTTCAGGACCTGGTCCGGCTCGACCCATCCCTTGCGGGCGACGCGCACGGCGTGGCGGAAGTAGTCGAGCTCGCGGATCGAGTGCGCGTCCGGGCCGATGGCGAGCGGAATTCCTCGAGCGGCGGCGTCCCGGTGGAAGCGCCAGTCGAGGTCGAGGCGCCGCGGCGATCCGTTGATCTCGATCGCGCATCCGGAGGCCGCCGCGGCGTCGAGGACGCGGGGAAGATCGATCGTGATGCCTTCCCGCCTCAGCAGCAGCCGGCCGGTCAGATGGCCCAGGATCGAAACCCGCCGGTTCTCCGCGGCCCGGACGAGGCGCCGCGTCTGCTCCTCCTCCGGAAGATCGAACCGGGAATGGACCGAGGCGACGACGACGTCGAACGAGGCGAGGAAATCGTCGCCGTAGTCGATCGAACCGTCGGGAAGGATGTCCGCTTCCGTGCCGTGGAAGATCGCGATCCCGGGCCGCCTCTTCCGGAGTCGCTCGATCTCGGCGCGCTGCGCTTCGACGCGCCTCTCGTCCAGTCCGTGCGCGTACCCGGCGATCTTCGAATGGTCCGTGATCGCGACGTATTCGAATCCGGCGGCCGCGGCGGCGTCGACCATCTCCTCGAGCGTGTTCGCGCCGTCGGATTCGGTGGTGTGGACGTGGAAGAGCCCGCGCAGGTCCTCCGGCTCGAGGAGGCGCGGGAGCCGGCCCGCGGCGGCGGCATCGATCTCGCCGCGATCCTCGCGGAGCTCGGGCGGGATGAACGGCAGTCCGGCCGCCGCGTAGAGCTCTTCTTCGGAGAGGGTCGCGCCGGGCCGGGCGCCGCCGCCGGCCGCCCGTTCGAGGACGCGCGCGGCATGGGCGGCATTGCCCGTCTCGCGCAGGAGCGTCGACCCGAACTCGGAGCCTCCGCAGACGCGCACTTCTCCCCGGAGGCCGCCGAGGAAGATCGCCGACGAGCGGTCTCCGCCCCGGGTCGCCCCCCCTTCGGAGGCGGGCAGGGAGGCGAAGAGATCGAGAACCGCGCCGGGCCGCGCCGTCGCGGCGACGATGGTCGCGGCGTCGGTCACCTCGCATCCGCGGCGGACGTCTCCCGCGACCTCGACCTTCTCCGCGAGCCCGGACTCCGCGACGACGGCGCGCAGGCGCGAGGCGAGCTCCGCGGCTTGCGCGTACGGCCGCCGCGCTCCCGCCCGGCGCGCGAACGCAATTCCGGCCAGGATCTTCCTCGTCGACGCCGGCCCGAATCCCGGGAGTGCTTCGATCCGCCCGTCGCGGCACGCCGCCTCGAGTTCGGACAGGGAAGCGACGCCGAGCTTCGCGCGGACGATCTCGATCTTCTTCGGGCCGAGCCCGGGAACGCGGAAGAGGGCGGAAAGGGAAGCCGGGAACCGCTGCCGCAGGTCGTCGAGATACGGGAGGGTCCCCGTCGTGACGAGCGTCGCGATTTTCTCGAAGATCGCCGGCCCGATGCCGGGGACGTTCCGCAGCGTCCCGTCCGCGACCGCCTCCGCGAGGTCGCCTTTCCAGGTCTCGAGCGACCGCGCGGCTCGCGTGTAGGCCCGCGACTTGAACTCGTTCTCGCCCGCGAGCCGGAGAATCTGCCCGATCTCGTCGAGCCGCGACGCGACCTCTCCGGGGCTCAGGACGCCGCCCCGGGAGGATGCTTCAGCCCCGATCCGGTCGCGATCACCGCGGTCGCATCGGCCTCGGGCAGCGCGTCGAACGCCGCGAACGCGAGGGCGGACGTCGGCTCGATGGGAAAACCGTCGTTCCACGCCTCCCGCCATGCCGCCGCGATCGAGCTCTCCGGGACCGCGATCGCAAGGCCCCCGCTCTCCTCGATCGCGGCGCGGATCGCGCCGGCGAGCGGCGGGTCCAGGACGGCGCAGCCGTCGGCCATCGTCCGGCCGTCGCCCGGGGCCGAAGGACGCGCGATCGGCGCGCATCGTTCGGACTGGACGGCGACGAGCCGCGGCAGGCGCCCGATCGTCCGTTCCGCGCGGAGCCGCCGGAGGCCCTCCCAGAGCCCGAGGAGGAGGGAGCCGTTTCCGAGGGGGAGGACGACGCGGTCGGGAAGGGAGGCCTTCCGCGCCCAGGCCGCCGCGAGTGTCGCGACCCCTTCGCGGAAGACGGGGTTCCGAACATGGCTCGCGTCGTATGCGTCGAGGTCGGCCGCGCACGCGCGCACGGCCTCCGCCCGGCTGTCGAACTTCTCGATGCGCGCGCCGGTCGAGGCGATGAGCGCTTCTTTCGCGGGCGAGATCCCCGCCGCGACGCGGACGACCGCCTCGAGGCCGGCGCGGCGCGCGGCCGCCGCGACGGCGAGGCCGGCGTTGCCCGACGAGTCGAGCGAGACCCGGCGCGCTCCCGCGGCGCAGGCGTGAGCGACGACGGCCTCGGCCCCCCGGTCCTTGAACGAGCCCGTCGGCAGCGCGAACTCGGCGACGACCGTGGTGGCGGGGAGGCGGGGGTGGGGAAGGAGGATCGCCTCGTAGCGGGGGAAGTCGGTCACGAGACGTGGGCGGCGGCGATCTCCGCGTGGTCGAACGCGAACTCGAGCTTCGCGAGCTCGTGCGGGGCGAACCAGCGGGCCTCGGCGGCGTCGTCGGCGCCCTTCGCGTCCCCGCCGACCGCGCGGCAGCGGTAGACGACGGATACGGTGTGGCCGCGAGGGTCGCGGTCGGGGCGCGAGTAGACGCCGGCGAGCCCCTCGATCTCGATCTCGACGCCCGTCTCCTCGCGCGTCTCCCGAATGCAGGCGGTCTCGGTCGTTTCCCCGGTCTCGACGAATCCGCCCGGGAGCGCCCATCGCCCCTCGAAGGGCGGCCGCCCGCGGCGGACGAGGAGGATGCGGCCGTCCTCGTCGCGGGTCAGCGAATCCACGGTCAGACGCGGTCCGTCGTTCATCGCGCGAAAAATTCTCTCACGGATTCCTCGGGGTCCCGGGAGACGAGCTCCTCCGGGTCCTCGTCGTACCAGTCGCGCGGGAGATAGCGGCGGTAGGGATCCTCCGTGAAACGCCGGCACAGCAGCGCGACGACGCCCCGGTCGGTCTCCGAACGGATCAGACGCCCGGCGGCCTGGATCACGCGGGTCATCCCCGGCTGGATGTACGCGAACTCGAACCCCGATTCCTCCTGGTCGTCGAAGTAGCGCCTCAGGAGCTCGCGCTCGAAGGAGACCTGCGGGAGAGAAGGGGAGACGATGAAGACGCCGGAGAGCTTCTCCCCGGGATAGTCGACCCCCTCCGCGTACATGCCGCCGGCGACGGCGAGGAAGAGGACGCCCTCCCGCGTCGGGGTCTCGAGCACCCGCAGGATCTCCTTCTTCTCGAAGTCGGTCAGCTTCTCCCGCTGCTCGATGACCCGCGCGCGCGTCGCCGGGAGGCGGGCGGAGACCTCCCGGAGGAAGCGGTACGAGGGGAAGAGCGCGAGGTCGTTGCCGGCGTGGGCGTCGGCCATGCGCGCGAGGATCCCGGCGATCTTCTCGTAGTTGCGCTCGCGCGAGGCGAACGTCGTCCGGACCGAAGGGACGAGCATCACGCGGCGGTTCTCGCGCGGAAACGGCGGCGGAAGGGCGATCGCGTCCGTGCGGTCGGCGGCGAGCCCGGTCAGGCGCCGGATCACCTCGAAGGGCTGGAGCGTCGCCGAGAGGAGGACGACGGAGGACGCGGCGTTCAACGTCGGCGCGAGAGCGCGGGCGGGATCGAGGCAGACGAGGGCGGCCTTCCAGCCGGCCGCGGTGCGCTCGACGACCCGCGCGAAATCGTGCTTGCCGGCCGCAAATCGGAGCACGAGGCCGAACCGCACGACGGCGAAATGGAGCGTAAGGACCGGGTCGTCCTCCGAGACCTCCGAGGAATCGCGCTTCCATTCGAAATACGCGACCATCGCCTCGTCCCAGCGCGCCAGGAAGTCGTCGTAGTCGTCGACGGCGAAGTGGGCCTCCCCGACGGTTTCTTCCTCCGGGAGGTCGGCTCCCCAGCGGACGAGGAGGGTTCGCAGCTCCGCCAGGCCGTCGGCGAGGCCGCGCCAGACGTCCCCGGGGGAGAGCGCGGCGAGGTTCTCCAGGGCGGCGACGTCGGCTTCGCGCAGCTCGGGCGACCAGATCTGCCGCGCGCGGTCGGGCAGGTTGTGCGCCTCGTCGACGACGAGAACGCACTCCGGGAGCTCCTCGAGCGAGAACGCGGCGAGCGCCGTCACCGGCTCGAAGACGTAGTTGTAGTCGCCGA
>DATFVB010000072.1 GCA_035260525.1 Thermoanaerobaculia bacterium | reverse complement strand
GACCGAGACTCTTCGCCACTTCATCGGCGGCCGCTGGACGGCTTCCGCCGCCCGCGAAACGCTCGACGTCCACGACCCCGCGCTCGGCACGGTGATCGCGAAGACCCCGATGGCGACGCGCGACGAGGTCGACGCGGCCGTCCGCGCCGCGCAGGCCGCGTTCCCCGCCTGGAGCGAGACCCCCCCGGGCACGCGGGCGCGCGCGATGTTCCGTTTTCGCGCCCTGCTCGAGGAGCACTTCGAGGAGCTCGCCGCGCTCGTCACCCGGGAGCACGGGAAGACGCTGTCCGAGTCGAGGGGAAGCGTGCGGCGCGGGATCGACTGCGTCGAAGTCGCCTGCGGCGCGCCCTCGATGCTGATGGGGCAGAGCCTCGAGAACGTCGCGGCCGGACTCGACTGCACGGCCTTCCGGCAGCCGGTCGGCGTCTGCGCCGCGATCGCGCCGTTCAACTTCCCGGTCATGGTGCCGCTCTGGTTCCTGCCGTTCGCGGTGGCCTGCGGGAACACGTTCGTCGCGAAGCCTTCCGAACAGGTGCCCACGTCGCTCGCGCGGATCTTCGAGCTCCTCGAAGAGTGCGGCCTGCCGGCGGGAGTCGTGAACCTCGTCCACGGCGGGCGCGAGGCGGTCGAGGCGATCTGCGATCACCCCGGAATCCGGGCGGTGTCGTTCGTCGGGTCGACTCCCGTGGCCCGCGCGGTCTACGAGCGGGCGACGCGGGCGGGGAAGCGCGTGCAGGCGCTCGGTGGGGCGAAGAACTTCGTCGTCGTGATGCCCGACGCCGACCTCGACCGGACGATCGCCGCGATCACGGAATCGTTCTACGGGTGCTCCGGGCAGCGGTGCCTCGCCGGAAGCATGCTCGTGCCGGTCGGCGCCGCCCACCGGGAGACGCGCGACCGGCTCGTCGAGGCGGCAAGCGCGCTCAGGGTCGGTCGCGGCACGGAGCCCGGCGTCCAGATGGGCCCGCTGATCAGCGGCCGGCACCGCGAACGGGTCGTGGGCTACATCGAGAAGGGGATCGCCGAGGGAGCGAAGCTCGTGCTCGACGGGCGCACGGCGCGGACGAAGCCCGCCGCCGGTTTCTTTCTCGGCGCCTCGGTGTTCGACGGCGTGGACCCCGCGATGACGATCGCGCGGGACGAGATTTTCGGGCCGGTCGCGTCGATCTGCCCCGTCGACGACCTCGCCGGCGCCCTGGAAGCGATGCGCGCGCACCCGAACGCGAACGCCGCCTCGATCTTCACCTCTTCGGGAAAGGCCGCGCGGGAGTTCGCGCATGCGGCGCCGGCTTCGATGGTGGGCGTCAACGTGGGCGTGGCCGCGCCGATGGCCTGGTTCCCGTTCGGCGGCGCAAAGGACAGTTTCTTCGGCGACCTGAAAGTCCACGGCCGCGACGCCTTCGAGTTCTACACGGACCGGAAGGTCGTCACGACCCGCTGGTTCTGAGCCGTGGAACTTTTCGGGACCGAAAGGGGAGGGGGCATGATCGGCGGACGCGACGGACGGGTAGGTCTCGCGGGCCGGGCGCTCGAGGACCGGAAACCATGAAGAAGTCGGGAGCGGCGGCCGGCGGATCCCCGCCGGACGATGTCCGCCGGTTTCCGATCCGCTTCGACCGCTGGTACGCGATCCTTTCGACCGCGCTTCTTCTCTTTCCTTCGCGGTCGTTCGTCGAGGTCGGGACGGACATGGTCCGCGTCGAAATGGGATGGGGCTTCCGCGCGCGGTTCCCGCCAACGGCGATCGTCCGCGCCGGGCCGCTCGGCCGCGAAGCGATCAGCCGCGGAGTCCACGGCTTCTTCGGACGATGGCTCGTCAACGGATCGGGCGACCACATCGTCGCGATCGACCTCGAGCCGCCGCAGCCCGCCCGCGTGACGGGTTTCCCGGTGCGCTTGCGCCGCCTGATGGTCAGCGTCGACGACCCCGCCGCCCTGGTCGCGGCGCTCGGCTGAAGCGCCGCCGACGAGCCGGCAGGAACCGAAGGTCCTCTTCGCGCGCGTCGCCCAGGACACGCCTCCCTACGACCAACGGACGCTGAGGCTTCTGCCTCAGAGGCAGGCCTCCACGGGGACTCGCGGCGGGCGCGAGCGCGCCCGCCGCGAGCGAACGTTTTACGCCACGCAGCCGATCGACGTGACGAACTGCACCGACGGGTCGTTCGTGATGTTGTCGGTCGTTGCGCCGTAGACGATCGCCGCGCCTCCGGACACGCTGACCAGGATGTAGTCGTTGGCTCCCGGGGCCGCTCCGAGGAGATCTTCCGCCTTGATCTGCAGGAACTCGTTCGGCGACAGGCTCTTCTGCGCGGACGCGCGGGTGGCGCCGGTGATGTCCTTCAGCACGAAGCTGATCGTCACGTCGGCGTCGAGGCTCCTCATCCCCAGATTGATGCGGAAATGCGCGGGATCG
>DATFVB010000071.1 GCA_035260525.1 Thermoanaerobaculia bacterium | reverse complement strand
TCGTACCGGCTCCAGGCGACCCGCCCCGCCTTGAAGACCCGCTCGATCGAGCGGGTGTTGCGGATGTCGCGGAGGGGGTCGTTTTCGAGCACGACGAAGTCGGCGCGTTTGCCGGGCGCGATCGTTCCCCGATCGGAGTCGGCGCCGAGCGACCGGGCGGAGACGAGCGTCGCCGCGCGGATCGCCTCGAGCGGCGTCCACCCGGCGCGCACGAAGTCCTCGAGCGCGAGATGGACTCCGGCGCCCGGAAACGCCCACATGTCGGTGCCGAGCGCGACCTCGACGCCGGCCGCTTTCAGCTTCGCCGCGTTGGCGTAGAGGACCGGAAGCCGGCTCGAGACGTACGCCGCGTTCGGGTAGCGCTTCCGGTACGTCTCGAAATACGCGGCGCTCCGGTATCGGGCGAGCGTCTTCTTCGGGAGCGATTCCCGGATGCGGGGATCGGAGAGCGCGCGGGTCATGAACGCCGGCGGATCGGCGAGGAAGTCGAAGATGTCGAACGTCGGGACGTAGAAGACGTGCCCGTCGCGCATCCGGCCGGCGAGATCGTCGGGGACGGGCGCGTCGAGAATCCCGTGGGCGAGCACGGTGGCGCCGTCGGCCACGGCGTCGGAGGCGTCGGCGAGCTCGGGAGCGTGGACGGACACGCGAAGCCCGAAACGGCGCGCCTCGGCAATGAGAGCGGATCGCACGGCCGTCGCGATCTTCGGAAGCCTCGGCAGCGGATCGCGGCACCACCCCATGTCGTCGTCCATGACCTTGATCTCGGCCGAACCGAGATGCCGCGCGAGGTCGACCGCGGCGCGGGCGGACGCGGCGTCGGCCGGGAAGCGGTCGAGGTCCGGATCGGGAGGCTCGTCGGACCACCACCCTCCGCGGATCGTGAAGATCGGCGCCGCGGGAAAGAGCTCGGGAGTGCGGCGGCGCGAGCGGGAGCGTGCCGCCGCCTTCGCCGCCGCCCGCGCGCCCTCCGCCATGAGGCGCGCGGAGGTCACGCCCCAGCGGATCATCGCCCTCGTGTCGGCCGCCGACTCGACGTGGACATGCGCGTCGACGAAGCCGGGCACGATCCACTTCCCCGTCCCGTCGACGACGCGGACGCCGCGGGCGAGCGCGCCCCGGCCGCGGCGCGCGGCGACGGTCGAGACGTCGACGAACCGCCCGTCGCGAACCAGGATCCAGGAATCGGGCACCGGGGCCGCGCCCGTTCCGTCGATCAGGATCGCGCCGGTGACGAGGATCGCGGAGGGCTTGACGCGCGGAAGCTTCGCGGCGGTGACAGGAGCGGTCAAGAAGGCGGCGAGAAGAGCGACCGCAGATCGTCCTCCCCCGAAGCTTGTCCCCGCGAAAGCGGGGAGCGGGGAACCAGGACGGGTCGCTGGATTCCCGCTTTCGCGGGAATGACAGGAGGCAAGGAACGAGGAATGACAGGCGGCAGGGAACGAAACACGCGTGGAATTGAAAACGGGGGCTTGCTTTGGCCGAATCGATTCTCCCTCAACACCCGATTTCACGACCCGACTTCGAGGCCCGCGGGCTGCTCCGAGATCTGCTCCTCGGGCTCCGCCTCGGCCTCCGGGATCTCGACCGGGTACTTCCCGGTGAAGCACGCCGCGCACGTGGCGTGCTCGGGACGGCCGAACGCCTCCATCATCCCCTCGGTCGAGAGATAACCGATGGTGTCGGCGTCGACGAAAGCGCGAATCTCCTCTACGTTCGAGTGGGACGCGATGAGCTCACGTCGGGTCGGCGTGTCGATCCCGTAATGGCAGGAGAAGCGGGTCGGCGGCGAAGAGATCCGCAGATGAACCTCTTTCGCTCCGGCATCGCGCAGCATTTTCACGATCTTCTTCGACGTCGTGCCGCGCACGATCGAGTCGTCGATGAGCACGATGCGCTTCCCGGCGACGACCTCGCGCACGGGGTTCAGCTTCACCTTGACCCCGAAGCTCCGAATCGCCTGCTTCGGCTCGATGAACGTGCGGCCGACATAATGGTTGCGGACGAGCCCGAGGGCGAGCGGGATCCCCGACGCCCGCGCGTAGCCGATCGCGGCGTACGTGCCCGAGTCGGGCACCGGCACGACGATGTCGGCCTCGACGGGATGCTCCTTCGCGAGCCGCTCGCCGAACGCCTCGCGGGAAGCCGCCACGGATTTTCCGAAGACGAGCGAGTCGGGGCGCGCGAAATAGACGTGCTCGAAGACGCACGGCGTCGGGCGGGGGAAGGCGTACCGGATGGACTCGACGCCGGCGTCGGTCAACTTCACGATCTCTCCCGCCTCCACGTCGCGCACGTAGGTCGCGCCGATCAGATCGAACGCGCACGTCTCCGAAGCAACGACGGGCGAGCCGTCGAGCGTCCCGAGGACGAGCGGACGGAACCCGTTCGGGTCGCGGGCCGCGAGGATCTCGTTCTGGCCGAGGACGACGATCGAGAACGCCCCGCGCACCTCGCCAAGCGCCTCGACGAGCGCCGAAGCGAGCCCGTCGCGCCTCGCGCGGGCGACGAGGTGCAGGATCATCTCGGAGTCGGAGTTGGTCGTGAAGAGAGCGCCCTCTTCCTCGAGGTGCGCGCGGATCTCCTTCGCGTTGACGAGGTTCCCGTTGTGGGCGAGCGCGAGCGGCCCGCGCCCCGACGAAAAGACGATCGGCTGCGCGTTGGAGAGCGAGGAGTCTCCAGCGGTCGAATAGCGGACGTGCCCGATCGCCGATTTCCCGGGGAGCCGCGACAGGCGGGCCTCGTCGAAGACGTCGGCGACGTAACCCATCTCTCTCTCGATGAAGAGCTTGCCGTCGTCGATCGACGCGATGCCCGCCGATTCCTGTCCGCGATGCTGGAGGGCGTAGAGACCCAGGTAGGCGAGGTTGGCGGCATCCGAGTGACCCCAGACGCCGAAGACGCCGCACTCGTCTTTGAAGCCGCTCACTGTCGTATTTTAGCACAGGGGAGCGTATCGCCCGAACGACGCGGCGAGCCGGAGGACCGGGACAACGGACCGGCACGCGCGAGCCGGGAGCATGGCCCCCGGCTCGCGGCTCGCAGACTCGAGACGGCTACTTCTTCTCGGCTCCGTGCATCTTCTGCATGCGTTGCATCATCGCCCGATAGACGGCCGTGCGACCCGGCGGAAATGGCCTTAGCATTCGACCCGAGGAGGGACCATGGCCAAACCGAAGACCCCCCTTTCGCAGATCTCGTACGGCCTCTACGTCGTCGGGACGCGCGGGCGCGAAGGCGACCACGCGATGACGGCAAACTGGCTGACGCAGGTCTCGTTCGAGCCGGAGATGGTGGCGCTCGCCGTCGAGAAGGAGGCGGCGACCCGGCAGCTCATCGAGGAGTCGAAGGTGTTCGCCGTCTCGATACTCAAATCGGGCCAGAAGGACACCGCGGGGCATTTCGCGAAAGCCGACAAGCGCGGAATGGAAGGACACCGGCTCATGACGAAGACGACCGGCGCGCCGGTCCTCGCGGACGCTTCGGCCTACATCGACTGCCGCGTCGTGGATTCGAAGCCGATCGGCGACCACGTCGTGTTCTTCGGCGAGGTGGTCGACTCGGGGATGATCGATCCGAACGCCGAGGCGCTGACTTTGCAGGAGACCGGCTGGCGGTACGGCGGGTAAGGCGCGGCGATGCATCGAGCCGGGCGGGTGCGTGCCGGCAGGATCGGTGCCGCTCTGAGGCGACTCGTACCAGTCGTCCCTGCGAAAGCGGGGACCCAGTGGGCGAATCTCGTCTGGATTCCCGCGTCCGCGGGAATGACAGAAAGAGACGCCGGGGCTATAAACTTTCGCTCCGCATGAGAAAAAGCGCTGTTTGCGTCCTGATCGTCTCCGGCCTCGTCGCGGCCTGCCGGAAGGCCGCGCCGCCGCCCGCCGCGAGGATCGCTCCGGTGGTCGAGGCGAAAGTCCCGCCGGTCCGCTTCGAGGACGCGACGGCGCGGACCGGAATCGCCTTCACGCACGTCAACGGGGCGTCCGGAAAAAAGTGGATGCCGGAGACGATGGGCGGCGGCGTGGCGATCTTCGATTACGACAACGACGGACACAACGACGTCCTGCTCGTCTCGTCGGCATACTGGTCCGGCGACCCGCGGGGGCGCTCGCAGAAATCGTCGCTCGCGCTGTACCGCAACGAAGGGAGCTCGCCGGAAGGCGTGCCGCGCTTTCGCGACGCCACGGCGGCGGCGGGGCTGGAGAAGGTCCTGTACGGGATGGGCGCGGCCGTCGGCGACTTCGACGGCGACGGCTGGGAGGACCTCTACGTGACGGGACTGGGGAACATGGGAGGGAACCGGCTCTTCCGAAACGTGCACGGCCGCTTCGAGGACGTCACGAAGAGCGCCGGCGCCGGCGATCCCGGATGGGGAACGTCGGCGGCATTCTTCGATTACGACGGCGACGGAAAGCTCGACCTCTTCCTCGCCCGCTACGTCGACTGGAGCCCGGGCAAGGACATCTTCTGCGCGCTCGACGGCGTTCACAAGTCGTACTGCACGCCCGAGCGCTACGACGGCAACTCGTCGCGTCTCTTCCACAACGAAGGGAACGGGCGGTTCCTCGACGTCACGAAGGCGGCGGGGGTCGGAACCACCAACGCGAAGGCGCTCGGCGTCGCCCCGTACGATTACAACGGCGACGGAAAGATCGACCTCGCGGTCGCCAATGACACGGCGCCGAACAACCTCTATCGCAACAACGGGGACGGCACGTTCACCGACGTCGCCGTCGAGACGGGGGTCGCCGTCAACGAGGCGGGCCGCTCGCGGGGGGCCATGGGCATGGACTGGTCCGACGCGAAGCCGGGCGGCGCGGCGCTCGCGATCGGCAACTTCTCCAACGAGATGAAATCGTTCTACTGGACCGACACCGGAGACGTGTTCCTCGATCTTTCCGCGTCCTCCGGAATCGGACGCGACTCGCTGCTGTCGCTCACCTTCGGCGTCTTCTTCTTCGACTACGACCTCGACGGCCGCTCCGACCTCTTCTTCGCCAACGGACACGTCGAGAACTCGGTGCAGGAGGTCCAGAAGGCGGTCGCCTATCGCGAGCCGCCGACGCTCTACTGGAACGCCGGAGAGGGGCGGATGTCGGACGCGACGGGCGCGGCCGGTCTTTCGATCCCGCTCGTGGGGCGCGGAGCGGCGTACGGAGACCTCGACGGCGACGGCGACCTCGACGTCGTCGTCGTCGAGAACGGCGGTCCGGCGCACGTCTTCCTCAATCGGCTCGATCAGCCCCGGCGGAGCCTTCGCATCACGCTCGAGGGCGCCGGGAAGTCCAACCGCGACGCGATCGGCGCGAGGGTGACGGCAACCGTCGGCGGAAAGCCGCAGGTGCGGATGGTCTCGACGGCGAAGTCGTACGCGTCGGCCTCGGAGAAGACGCTGACGTTCGGCCTCGGCGCGAGCCCGGCTGCGGAAGCGGTGGAAGTCGTCTGGCCGGACGGGACGAAGGCTGGAGTCAAGAGTCTCGGCCCCGGGCGATATCGGTGGGTCGAAGGAAAGGAAATCGAAAAAATCTGATGACCCGAAGACGATATTGACTTAGTCTGATGACTTAGCTAATATTACTTTCCATGAAGACGGTGAACGTCCACGAGGCCAAGACCCACCTTTCGAAGCTCCTGAAGCGGGTCGAAAAGGGCGAGGAAATCGTGATCGCCAACGCTGGAAAGCCCGTCGCAAAATTGGTCCAGATTTCCGGGCTCCCGCAGAAACGAACGTTCGGAAGCGAAGCGGGACGATTTCATGTTCCCGAGGATTTCAACGACCCGCTTCCCGACGACATCCTCGACGATTTTTACCGTTGAGGGTACTCCTCGACACTCATGCCTGGCTGTGGCTGTTGAGCGCGCCGAAACGCATTGAATCCTCGACGCTTCGAGTTCTGGAATCGCCCGACAACGAGCTCTACCTGTCGGCCGTGAGCTCGTGGGAGATCGTGATCAAACACGCGACGAAGAAGCTCGACCTTCCCGGAGCGCCCGCCGAGTTGATGCCCGAATGGATGGAGACTACGGACGTACGTATACTGTCGATCGACTTCGGCCACACCCTCGACGTTGCGTCGCTCCCCCTCCATCACCGCGACCCCTTCGACCGAATGCTGATCGCTCAATCGCGCATCGAGGACATGCCGATCGTCACACGAGATCCCGCCTTCGACGCCTACGACGTCGAGGTGATTCGGGCGTAACGGCCGGCTCATGAAGGATCGCTGACCGTCCCGTTCGGGGAGCGTCGAAGGCGGCAATCGATCACGACGGCCGGGCGCCCGGCATAATTATGGCTGTTTTATTGTGGCGCCATGAAGCGAACGACGGTCATGCTCCCCTCGGAGCTCCACGAGAAGGCGACGCGCTATGCCGCCAAGCGGAAGGTTTCGCTCGGCCACCTGCTCCGGACGTCGCTTCGGGAATCGCTCGACCATCCCGCGCCGGCCGGGCAGAAAGATTCTCTCTGGCAGGATGACGCCGTCTTCCGCGGTCGCACCCCCCGCGATCTCGCGCGTCATCACGACCGGTACCTCGAGAAGGAAGACGTTTGATCTTCATCGACACCGGGGCGTTTCTGGCTCGATACCTCTCTTCCGACACTCTCCACTCCCGCGCGGCGCGCGCCTGGAAGGAATTGGAACGCCGCAAGCCGAGGAAGATCTTCACGAGTCACGACGTCCTCGACGAGACGCTGACACTGTTGGCCAGACGTGCGGACTATCCCTTCGCCGCCGAACGGGGAAGGCGTTTGTACGATTCCGAGACCCTCGAGATTCTGCATGCGGACGCCGCCACGGAACGGTCCGCGATCGCGTTGTTCGAGAAATTCGCCGACCAGCGGGTAAGCTCACCGACTGCCTGTCGTTTGCGCTCATGCGCCGGCACGATGTCCGGCGCGCCTTCTCTTTCGATCGTCATTTTGCCGCCGCAGGATTCGAGCTCTGGCCCTGACGGATTGCTGAAAAGCGCCGGATTCATTTTCCAGCAGCCTTTCGAAGCCGCCTCAGCGGCTTTGCCGTCTCCCCTTTTCGCACCTTCCACGCGCCCGCCGCGAGGTCGCCGAGGTCCTGGATGGCGCCGTCCGGCCAGCGAATCGCCGCCGCCGCATGCGTCGCGCTCCCGATCCCGAAGTGCAGCGGCAGCCACGACCCCGATGCGTACGACGGCGCCACGAAAAACGACTTCGGCCGTCCCCCGACCGTGACCACGGCGCCGAGCACGGTCTTCCGGTCCGCGCCCGCGGCCGGGAGCACCTCGATCGCATGGCCCGCCGGCGCCGCGTTTCTCAGGACGACGGCCGGCGCGTCGATCGGGTTGTAGGCGAGATCCGGCCTTCCGTCGCCGTCGAAGTCCGCCGCCGCGAGACCCCGCCCGACGAAACAGAGACGCCCGAGATCTCCCGCCACGGCCGACACGTCCTCGAACTTCGGCTCGCCGGGCCGCGAAACGTTGCGGAAGAGGAACTGGCGCTGGGCGTAGCTCTTCTCCCCGACGGCGAAGTTCCTTCCCTTCGGGTTGATCCAGGAGCCGACCACGGTCCAGAAGCGCGGGAGGATCTGGCCGTTCGACACGGCGAGGTCGTCGCGCCCGTCGTTGTCGTAGTCGAGCGCGACGGCTCCCCACCCCGAGAGCGGGATCGAGGGATCGCGGTCGCCGCCGAACGCGGCGCGGTCGCCTTCCTCGAAGAGCTGCCCTTCGAGGTTGCGGTAGAGCGTGTTCGGCTCCGCCGCGTAGTTCGTGACGAAGAGGTCGGCACGGCCGTCGCCGTCGAGGTCATCGGCGACGAGCCCCATGCCCGACCGCGTCTTGCGCCCGAACGCCGTGATCCCCTCGGACGGATAGCCGGTGCCGGTCTCCTCCGAGACGTCGCGGAAGCGCCCGCTCCCCTCGTTGTGGAAGAGGGTGTTGCGCCACTGGTCGTTGGCGACGTAGAGATCGGTCCGGCCGTCGCCGTCGTAGTCGAGGGCGGCCGCTCCGATCGTCTTGGAGCCCGGGTCGGCCGTTCCGGAGTCGGCGGTGACGTCGGAGAAGCGGAGATCTCCCAGTCCGCGGAAGAGCGCGTTGTCCTGGCCCGGATAGTCGTCCGGCGTCTTCACTTCGAATCCGATCTTGCCTTCGCGGACCGGATCGGTGTCGAGGTAGTTCCCCTCGTACACGTCGGGAATCCCGTCGCCGTCCGCGTCGAACGCCGCGAGGCCGATCGTCATCTTCCCGCTCTCGAGCCCCGAGCCGCTCACGAGAGCGAACGTCCCGTTCCCGCCGTTGCGCCAGACGGTGTTCCCGCCCGAGTTTCCGACGACGAGATCGGGGAAGCCGTCGGAGTCGAGGTCCGCCCACATCGCCGAGATCCCCCAGCCGCACGCCCGGATGCCGGAGCGCTCCGTCGCGTCCTCGAACGTTCCGTCGCCCCGGTTGCGGTAGAGCTTCGCGCAGTCCTCGAGACGGCCGGGGCGCGTGTTGACGCCGTTTTTCGCGTGCGCGATCTGCGTGACGAAGAAGAGGTCGGTCCACCCGTCGCCGTCGTAGTCGGCCGCCGCGACGCCGCCCCCCATCGTCGGAATCAGCTTCGCGTCGAAGAAGTCCCCGTGGAACCGGAATCGCACGCCGGACTCCGAAGTCGCGTCGCGGAAGAGGGTCCCGGTGACGTGCGTCCGGCGGGAGCTCTCTTCGCGGAACACGATCTTCCAGGCCGCCGCGATCGCAATCGCCGCGACGAGTCCGACCGCCAGCAGGATTCGCAGCGCTCTCAATGCACCATCGGCGCGGAAGGACCAGGGTTGTCGTTCCCGCGAAAGCGGGAACCCAGCCGGGATTGGACCCCCGCTTCCCCGGGGGCGACGCCCGGCTCAGATTTCAAACGTGATGCCGGATCGACATCTGACAACGGGTCTGCCCTTGATTCAGGGTGGGTATCGGGCGGCGGGACGGCGGCGGATCGGTTGGCCGGCCGGAACTTCCTAACCTCGGTCAGTGCGCCGTCGCGAAGCCGGTACAGCCGGTCGGCTGCGACGTTCGTGACCGTCCAACGCGGCGCGGATTCGCCGGGCGGAACGATCTCGATCCTCTCGACGCGCGCCGACGCACCGAGACCGAAATGGAGGGGGACCCACGATCCGGAGGCGTAGGAAGGCTGCACGATGAACTCCTGTGCCTGCGTCTTTCCGGCGGCGGTGACGCGCACCTTCGTGCCGAGGACGGTCCGCCGGTCCGTGCCCGGCACGGGAAGGATCTCGATCGCGTGACCCGCTTGCGCCGTCGCGTTCCGGAACACGCGCGCTCCCCCGGAGATCGCCGCCACGGCGAGATCGAGCCGTCCGTCGCCGTCGAAATCGGCGACCGTCGAGCCGCGGGCGCAGAGCCGCGTCCGGCCGAGATCTCCCGAGCCCGCGGCCGCGTCCTCGAACCTCGTCCCGGCGTTGCGCCAGAGGGTGATCGGCTCCCGATACGACTGGTCCCCCTGGAACATGTCGGCGAGATGCCGGTGGTTGAAGAGGCCCGCGATCTTCGCCAGGAGGTGCGGCACGAGATGGCCCGAGACCGCGTAGAGGTCGGGCCGGCCGTCGTCGTCGAAATCGGCGAAGTGCGTTCCCCACTCGACGTACGGCCACGACTGGCGGCCGGCGCCGAGTTCTTCGGTCGCGTCGTCGAAGAGCTCCCCTTCGACGTTTCGGTAATACGTGTTCGTCTCGCCCGAGAAGTTCGTGACGTAGAGATCGGGGTGGCCGCTCCCGAAGGGATCCCCCACCGCGATGCCCATGCCGGCGCGCGCCTTCCCGCCCCGCGCCCCCGCGCCCGCCGGATCGGTGACGTCCTCGAAGCCGCCGTCCCCGCGGTTGCGGTAGAGCCGGTTCGAGACGCGGTCGTTGGCGACGAAGAGGTCCGGCCTGCCGTCTCCGTCGTAGTCGAAGAAGACCGCGCCCGTTCCCTTTCCGCCCGCGTTGTCGCCGCCGGACCGGGCCGTCGCGTTCTCGAACCGGCCGTCCTCCCGCTGGCGGAAGAGGATCCCCGTCTCCCCCGCGTAGTCCTCCGGCATGCGGATCTGGAACTGGGGAAACGCGCGCTCCTTCTCGGGCGTCGTCTCGAGATACCCGAGGAAGTAGAGGTCGGTCCGTCCGTCGCCGTCGACGTCGCCCGCGGCGACGCTGATCGTGAACTGGCGTCCGACGTCGATCCCGAGCGCGCGCGTGACGTCGCGGAACGTCCCGTCCCCCCGGTTCCTCCAGACGCGGGTGCAGTCGACCCCCGCGACGACGAGGTCCGGAAAACCGTCGGAGTCGACGTCGACCCAGTGCGCCCCCATGGTCCAGCCGCAGGCGCGGATCCCCGAAGCGGCGGTGACGTCGGCGAACGTCCCGTCTCCGCGGTTGCGGTAGAGGACGCCGCACGGGCCCTTCTGCGGCTTGTTCGCGTTGGCCACCGTGCCCGTGAAGAAGAGATCGACGAACCCGTCGCCGTCGAAGTCCGCGGCCGCGACGCCGCCTCCCATCGTCGCGATCATCCGGCCGCGCCTCAGATCGGGGTCGAGCTTGATGCGCACTCCCGAGGCCTTCGTGGCGTCGGAGAACGTCAGGGGGCCGGCGCGCGCCGACGGCGCCGCGGCCCAGAGCGCGACGGAAACGAGGACGGCCCGGTTCAACGCAGCGCGGGCTCCCCGAAGTCCCGGACCCACGCGTCGAACGCCGCCGGCGAGACCGGGCGGGTCACCCACTCGTCGAGGAAGCGCGGATGGGGGAAACGCTCCCCCTCCGGGTACGGATACGCCGTCATCGCGTGGAAAGGGTACGGGCCGACGGTCGTCCCGGCGACGGTGTTCTTGTCGAAATCCTTGTCCCAGCCGTCCGAGACGAGCACCCAGTCCCTCCGCCACCCGGCCCGAAGCGGCGGCAGCCCGCGGGCGTCGTACTCGATTCGCACGGCGTCGCCCCCCGCAAACGCCACCCAGCGGTCGTCGGCGTCCGAGAGAAGCGGCGTCACGTCGCCGTAGCGGGTGAGCCGCCCGGGAACGTCGGCCCAGTGCGGCGAAGGGTCCACGGCGTCGTGGTCGAAGAGCTCCGGGCCGTCGTCGGCCTCGCGGTAGCGCCGTGAGAAACCTCGGAACGCGAGCGTGGCGCGCGCCGGGGAAAGCTCCGTCACGCGGGTCTCGACGGGAGGATCGTCGACCGTCACGAACGCGGCGTCCCACCAGACGGCCATCGTCGTCCGGATCCGCACGCGCGGGTCGCGCGGATCGACGATCCCGGTGAGATCGACCGGCATCGTCTTCGTCTTCCCGGCCGGGAAGCCGAAGGACTCCATCGCGACGCGCCAGCCTCCCTTCCCGTCGGGCACCTCGAGGAGCGGCGCCAGCGGGTGAATGTCCCGCCGCTGGGAGATCGCGACGTTGATCGACGTGTCGGTATAGAAGATCCAGCCCTCGAGGTAGAGCATCACGCGGGCGCCCGGAGGGATCGGCCCGAGGTCGAGAACGAGGGAATGCTCGGTTCGCACGCCCTGGTACGCCGTCGCACGGCCGGGGACGACGTAGCGATGGTCGGCGGCGTCGAGCAGGCGCGTCACCTCCTCGCCGTCCTCCCGGGCGCCGCGAACGGGACGGGGACGCGCGACCGTGAAGATCTTCTTCTCGAGAACGCCGGGAACCATCCGTTCGTTCGGCACGATATCGGTGCCGGCCGGGTGGTCGACCGCGAGCAGCCGCGCCATGTCGAGGAACGCCGCTTCCCAGAGCTCCTCGGTGTAGTCGAGCGAGAGGACGCCGTGCGCGTCGGGGGCGAGCGCTCCTCCGTCGATCTTCAGCCATTCGCGGGGATCGGCCCCGGCGAGGTGGACGCCGTCGTAGAGGAGCCCGATCGGGGCGCGGCCCAGGGCGTCGGAGACGAAGCTCCACTTTCCGGTCCTCCCGTCGAGCGCGTAGACGAACGGGCACGAGCCCTTGAGCTGCTGCACTTCCTTGACCGTGGATCGGCCCTTCTGGTCGATCAGGTTCTGGGGGATCCCGTTCGTCCAGACGCACCGCACGACGTCGGCGCGCGCGCGCTTGCCGAGGCCGAAATGCGTCGCGAGCGGCGAGACGGTCTGCACGGCGTAGAGGTTCCCCGCCTTGATCTCGACGAGCGATCCGACCCCGCCCCGGTTGACTTTTCCGGAGCCGGAAGCCAGCCCTTCGAGGACGACGTCGAGCCAGTTGTTGGCGTTGCCGCCCGCGTTTTCGAAGAGCCGCATCCGCCCGCCGCCGGAGACGGCGAGGTCGAGATCGCCGTCCCGGTCGGCGTCGATCGCCGCGATCGCGTCGACGCGGCCCACGCCGCGCGGCGCGACCGGCCACCCGGTGAACGTGTCGAGGCCGGCGTTCCGAAAGAAAACGAGACCGGAGTCGCCGCCGACGACGACGTCGGAGAAGCCGTCGTTGTCGAGGTCGGCGAGCACGACCCGCCGGGGGGTGAATCCCGCGGGAAGCTTCGCGAGATCGCCGCCGGCGGCGCGCTCGAACTTGCCGCCGCCGCGGTTGACGAGGAAGACGAGCGCGGTCTTCGTCGCGACGACGATATCCGGAAGGCCGTCGGCATCGAGATCCCCCGCCGCGGCGTCCACCGCCCCTTCGACGGGGAGCGACACGGTCTCGAAGGGTCCCTGCCGCAGGTTCGAGCGGATCTCGGCGCCCCCCCGGGCCGTCACGCAGAGGAGGTCCGGATCGCCGTCCCGGTCGGCGTCCACGGCGACGACCCGCGAGGAAGAGAATCGCGGATCGCCGGTCGCCGCGGTGACGTCGGTCCAGGAGCCGTCGAGGTTGTTGCGCAGGAGGCGGTCGGGGCCTCCGGAGCCGAAGAGATAGACGTCGAGATCGCCGTCCATGTCGAGGTCCGAGAAGACCGCGTCCCGGAAGGGGGAGGGCACCGCGTAGATTTCGGGCCGTCCGTCGTTTTTGAGATCCACGCGCCGCGCCAGAGCGTCGGGATCGAGCTCCCGTCCGGCGCGCTTCTCGGAGAACGACACCGGAACCGGGGCGCCGGCCTTCGGCCGAAGGCTCTCCTCGAAGGCGGCCGAGAAGCTCTCGAGCGGCAGTCCCGCGACGTCGGTGTAGAGCTCGGAGAGCGACTGGCGATACCGGTCGGTCACCCGGAGGAGGTTCTCCGCGATGCGGAACTTGATCCCCGCCTCGGCGAGCTTGCCCGCGCGCAGGAGCTCGCGTCCCTCGCCGAGGTACTTTCCGACGCGGGGTTCAGGCGGAGAGAGGATCTTCTCGAGAGACGCCTCGGCTTCGCGCGCGCCCGCCGCGTCGCCCGCCTGGATCCGGACGAGAAGCAGCTTCGTCCACGCGGGGACGTTCGCCGGCGACTCGCGCACGATCTCCCGGAGATACCGGGCCGGCGTCGCGAGGTCCGATTTCGCCGCCGGGTCGATCTCGGCCGAGCGGATCCATCGCCACCGCGACTCGAGGTCGCGCGGCGAGAGCGCCGCCGCCTTCGCGAGCATCGCCCGTGCGCGGGCGGAGTCGTTCTTCGCCTGCGCGATCGCCGCGGCGATCGCGAAGAGGTCGGCACGGGGAGGGGCGGCGGATTCCGCCCGGGAGAGGAGGCGCTCGGCCGCCGGCGCGTCGCCGGCGCGGAGCGCCGCGACGGCGCCGTCCGCCCAGGGAAGCGGCTCGGCGGGGACGAGCTCCGCGAGCTTGCCGAACGTCGACTGCGCTTCCCGGTACTTTCCTTCCTCGAGCTGCGCGAGGCCGGTGTTCTTCCGGGCGAGGATTTCGGCCGCGCGTTCCGGAGAGAGCGCCGCCGCCGCGAGGGCCGCGGCGGCGGCCGCGGCCGCGGCGGCGAAGACGAGCCGGCGCTTCATGCCGCGATCTTATCCGGAGCGGCCCGGCCGCTGCGGTAACATCGCTCGCGATGAAAGTGATCGGCGTCATCCCCTCCCGGCTCGCCTCGACGCGGCTCCCACGAAAGCCCCTCGTCTCGATCGCGGGGAAGTCGATGGTCGAGCGGGTGTACGACGGGGGGCGCGGCTCGACGCGGCTCTCGCGGCTGATCGTCGCGACCGACGCGCCGGAGATCTACGAGCACTGCCGCGCGCGCGGCATGGACGTCGAGATGACCTCTTCCGACCACGTCTCGGGGACCGATCGCATCCGGGAGATCGCCGCGCGCTTTCCCGCCGACGTCTACGTCAACGTCCAGGGAGACGAGCCGATGGTCACGGCCGCCCACGTGGACGCCCTGCTCTCGCTCTTTCGAAGCCCGGAGGTCGCGATCTCGACGCTGGCGCTGCCGCTCGACGCCGCCGCCGCCGGCGACCCGAACACCGTGAAGGTGGTCACGCGTCTCGACGGGCGCGCCCTCTACTTCTCGCGGGCCGCGATCCCCTTCGACCGCGACCGGAGCGGTCCCGAGTACCGCAAGCACCTCGGCTTCTACGCCTACCGGCGCGACGCGCTCGAACGATTCGCCGCTCTTCCTGCGTCGCCTCTCGAGATCGCCGAGCGCCTCGAGCAGCTCCGGTTCCTCGAAAACGGCATCGACATCCACGTTGCCGAATCTCCCTCCGACACCTGGAGCGTCGACACCGCCGAGGACCTCACGCGGGTGGAGCGTCACTTTTTCGAACGGTGACCGCCGGGCTCGCGGAGCTCCCGCGCGCCGCCCCGGCTGATTCGCGTAATACGCTGCCGAATAATGACTTGTAAATCCTGACCGTCGGGGGCGCGAGCCCGTTGCGGCATCCCGATTGCTGCCTTCTTCCGATGAGTTCCGGGCGGACTTTCCGGTCCGGAAATACGGAAAACCTCGAAAGGAGGCCGCATGAAAACGAAATCGCTTCTCCTGATCGGCGCCGCCATCGGAGTGTGCTCGCTCGCCGGCGCTCAGAGCGACGAGCCGTCGAGAGCCGTTCCCGATGAGGGCGTGCCCACCCAGACGACCACGACCACCACGCGAACCACGTATCGCGGCTCGATCGTCCGCTACGAGCCCGGTCACCAGATCGTGCTTCGAGAGGGAGGCCGCGAGGTCAGCTTCATCCTGACGCCCAACGTCGAGCTTCCGAGCGACGTCGCCGTCGGCCGCGAGGTGACCCTGACGACCGAGCCCGGGACGACCACCGTCTCCCGGATCGTCACGAACGACACGGACGCCGAGGGACGACCCCGCCAGACCACCGAAACCCGACAGATGGACGAGCAGGGCAACATGACCACCACGCGGGAAACGACCGTGTACGGCACCGTGAGCGCCTACGAGCCGGGAAGGTCGATCACGATCGAAGGCCATCACGGCAAGAAGGTGACCTACATCATGACCGACGAGTCGCAGGCGCCGAGCTCGATCCGCATCGGAAAGAAGGTCCGGATCTACACGGTCCCGGTCCGGTCCAGCGAACGGCCGGTCGTCAAGCGCATCACCGTGACGGAGACCACGAATCCACCCGACCAGCGATAGGAGCCCTGACGATGCTTTCGAACGCCCGCCGCGAGGCGGGCGTTCTTTTGCCGCGTGCAAGAATATCCGCGGGAGGACGAACGTTCGAAGAGCCGTGACGATCTCTTTCCCGGGCGCCGGAAGCGGTCCCCCGCGATGACGGAGCCTCGGCGGCGCCGCCGCCGGCCGCTGCATCAGGCGATCCGCGACTGGCCGGGCGCGGTCCGCATCACGCTCGCGGTTCTCTGCCTCCTCGTCGGCCTCGCCGGGGTCGTGATCCCGATCCTTCCCGGCTGGCCGTTCCTTTTCGTCGGTCTCGCGATCCTTACGACCGTCTTTCCGGGACTCCAGCGCTTCTGGCGAGCCCGCATGCGGAAGCATCCGAGACTCCGCAAGGTCCTGAAGAAGGTCCAGACGAAGAAGCCCAACGCGTAGGACGCAAGCGCGGCGATCCGCGCCTTCGGGTGGCCGGCAAGCGGCGCTTCGCCGATGTGCTTCAGGCGACGCCGCCGGCGCGGCCGGCCGGATGACGGGCGCTCCTCAACTCAGAAGAAACGCCTCCATCGGAGCCCACTTCTCCTTCCACGCGAACGGCACCAGCTGCTGCGTCACGACGGGCGGCATTTTCGCGGAGAACGCGGCGCGGTCGGCCGGCTCGAGATTGTGAAGCATGAACGGCACGACGAGGTAGTCGGGCCCGGAATTCTCCTGAGCATAGCCCCCGAGCGCCTGCGCGAGCTCTCCCTGTTCTGCGCCGCTGAAGGCGGCGTCGATCGTCTCGCCGCTGAAGTGCTCCTCCTCGACGGCGATGTGGGCATGCCAGAGCTGGTCGACCCGGTCGAGCGCTCCGAGCAGCCGGCCGAGCCAGACGGATGCGGGAAGGCCGGCGAGCGCGCTTTCGACCGCATCGTCGGCGGCGGCGAGAGCCGGCAGGAGGTCCCGGTGCTCGCGGTCGAGCTGGTCGTAGGGAGCGTGCGGAATCCGCTCGCGGAAGCGCGGGAAGGCGAGATGCTCCTCGGCCCCGTGGTGGGCGCCAAGCGTGGCGAGCAGGGCTCGCGCGTAGGAGACGTACCCTTCCCGCGTCCTCGCGTCCGGGAAATCCGTCCGCGCGAACACGGAGCCGCGTTCCCGCGCGACGGATATACCGCGCGTGATGATCCTGTGTATCCGGAGCAGATCGTCGGCGAGCTTCTCGGCCATAGTGAGCGCTTTCTACCGAAATCGAAGAGCGACTTCAAGGCTCCGCGCCATTTGCGTCGTTCGATCGGGTTTCGGCCGCGGCGCCGCGGCGGCGGCACGCGTCTTCTCCCGAGCCGTCACCCCGGTCCTCGCCGAGAACCACACTGCGGAAATCGGCTCCCGATTTCCGCAGCGCTGCTGCTGCTGTCGGTCGGTGACGTACGGCAAGCGGTCAAGGCGCGGCACGGTGAGGATTCCACCGGCAAGCCGCGCCGGGGTCGTGCGTCCCGTCCCACGGCTCACCGCCAGCGATATCCCGGAGCTTCCCCTCGGGCCGATGCCCCCGGCGGAGTGGTTGTCGGATTGCCGGGTCGCGACGGCGGGTCGCGGACCCTTGAGCGAGGCGCTGGACGACGTTCCGAGGAGAGAGGCGGGGACGCGCCGAGCGGTCAGGGCGCGGCCGGGATCGATGGTATCGA
>DATFVB010000070.1 GCA_035260525.1 Thermoanaerobaculia bacterium | reverse complement strand
ACTTTCGGCGGTCGATCCCGGGTTTCGCGAGGAGAGGCTTCTCACGATGAAGCTCGACCTCGGCGGCGCGGGATGGCACACCCGCGCGGAGGTTCGCGCTTTCGCCGCGTCGCTCGAAGAGAGGGTCGCCGCGCTTCCCGGTGTCGTCTCCGCGAGCGCGACGAGCCGGCTGCCGGTCAGCGGCGGCGATCCGAACGGGAGCCTGACCGTCGAAGGAGGGACCGCGCCGGATCGCCTCCCGGCCGCGAGCTTCCGGCGGGTCCTCCCCGGGTACTTCCGCACGATGGGAATCCCCCTCGTCCGGGGCCGCGACCTCGACCTCCGCGACAGCGGGAGCCCGATGGTCGTCGTCGTCAACAAGTCCCTCGCGGACCGCTACTGGCCTGGACTCGATCCGATCGGGCGGCGAATCAAGGTCGGCCCCGCCGAACGCGAGCCCTGGCTGAAGATCGTCGGCGTCGTCGGCGACGTGCGCAACGTCGGCCTCGACGAAGGCGCTCTCCTCGCGACGTACGAGCCGTTCACGCAGCGCCCCACCGAGCTTCTCACCCTGGTCGCGCGCGTGGCCGGCGGCGGGGAAGGAACGTCGGCCACGGTTTCCCGGGTGGTCCGGGCGGTGAACTCGAGAATCGCCGTCTACGACGCCGCGTGGATGACCGACCGCATCCGCCGGTCGCTCGCGCCGAGAAGGACGTACACGATGGCGAGCGCCTTCTTCGCGGGAGTGACGCTCGTTCTCGCCGCCCTCGGCCTCTTCGGGCTGCTCTCGGCCGCCGTCACCGGGCGGACGCGCGAAATCGGCGTCCGGGTAGCGGTCGGCGCCCGCGCCGCCGACATCCGGAGCCTCGTCCTCCGCTGGGGCGGACGGCGCCTTCTCGCCGGCGCGGCGATCGGGGCTCCCGCGTCGCTCGCGGCGGCCCGGCTCCTGGCTCTCCGCGTACCCGGAGCGCTCTTCGCCGTGACCGCGTCGGACGGCGCGACCTTCGCCGCCGTGACCGCTCTCCTGGGGCTCGTCGGCCTCGCGGCGGCGTTTCTCCCCGCTCGCCGCGCCGCGCGGATCGATCCGATGACGGCGCTCCGAGCGGAATAGACTGCCTGCACCACGAAAGGAACACGATGATCGAGCTCTCCCGCGTCGAAAAGTTCTACCCCACGGGACCGACGAAGACCTGGGTCCTCCGCCAGATCGATCTCCGGATCGACGAAGGGGAATTCGTGTCGATCATGGGGCCGTCGGGATCCGGAAAGACCACGCTCCTCTCGATCATGGGGATGCTCGACGCCGATTGGTCGGGCGAATACCGGTTTCTCGGCGAGCCGATCCATCAGCTCAAGACCAAGCAGCGCGCGGAGATCGCGAAGAAAAACGTCGGCTTCGTCTTCCAGCAGTACCACCTCCTCGACAACCTGACGGTGCGCGAGAACCTGGACGTTCCCCTTTCCTACCGGAACGTGAAGGGCTCCGAGCGCGCCGCGATGGTCGCCGATATGCTCGACCGCTTTCAGATCGTCGGAAAGAAGGACCTGTTCCCCACGCAGCTTTCCGGCGGCCAGCAGCAACTCGTCGGGGTGGCGCGCGCGCTCATCGCGAACCCGAAGCTGATCCTCGCCGACGAGCCGACCGGCAACCTCCACTCTGACCAGGGCCGCGAGATCATGGAGCTCTTCAAGAAATTGAACGCCGCG
This sequence comes from Thermoanaerobaculia bacterium, assembly GCA_035260525.1. Taxonomy (NCBI): domain Bacteria; kingdom Pseudomonadati; phylum Acidobacteriota; class Thermoanaerobaculia; species Thermoanaerobaculia bacterium. Next base: position 3,399 of record DATFVB010000070.1, on the reverse strand, counting down.
GGCACGACGATCGTCCAGGTGACGCATTCGGAATCGAACGCCGCGTACGGGAACCGGATCGTGCGGCTCAAGGACGGCTGGCTCGTCAAATGAGAGAGGTGCGGCGATAGCTCGAGCGATTACGCGCGTCCTCGACCGCCGGCCCCTGTGACGTACGCTCCCGGTACGCCTTCGGGGCCGGCGGCCTGTGGGTGCGCGTCTCGCTCGGCTCTCGCCGCACCTCATCCATTCGGCAGAGTCGTCCCTTCGCACGAACGGAGCCTCGTCTCCCGCTGCTAAGCTAACGAGCCGATGCGTACGCCCGCTTCCGCGCGGATCCTGATCGCCGACGACCAGCCCGACGTCCTGGAGGCGCTGCGGCTTCTCCTGAAGACGGATCGCTACGCGACGGAGACCGCCTCGTCCCCCGCCGCCGTTCTCGACGCGGTCCGGCGGCGCGAGTACGACGCCCTGCTCATGGACCTGAACTACGCGCGGGACACGACGTCGGGAGAGGAGGGGCTCGACCTCCTGACCCGGCTCCGGGAGGTCGACGAGCATCTCCCGGTCGTCGTGATGACGGCCTGGGGCTCGATCGACCTGGCCGTCGAGGCGATGCGGCGCGGCGCCCGCGACTTCATCCAGAAGCCGTGGGACAACGCGCGATTGCTCGCGACGGTCCGCACGCAGGTGGAGCTCGGCGCCGCGCTCCGGCGGGGCCGCCGGCTCGAGGCGGAGAACCGGGCCCTGCGGGAGATCGCCCCGTCCTTCATCGCCGATTCGCCCGCCATGCAGCCGGTCCTCCAGATGATCACGCGCGTCGGTCCGACCGACGCCAACGTGCTCGTGACCGGCGAGAGCGGGACCGGAAAAGGCCTCGTCGCGCAGGCGCTCCACGCGGCGTCGTCGCGCGCCGCCGGCCCGTTCGTCGCCATCAACATGGGCGGGCTCCCGGAAGGGATCTTCGAGAGCGAGCTCTTCGGCCACGTGCGCGGCGCCTTCACCGACGCGAAGGCCGACCGGATCGGCCGTTTCGAGCTCGCGAGCGGCGGGACGCTCTTCCAGGACGAGATCGCGAACCTGACGCTCGCTCAGCAGGCGCGCCTCCTGCGGGTGATCGAAACGGGGGAGTTCGAGGCGGTCGGCTCCTCCCGGACGCGCAAGGTGGACGTCCGGATCGTCAGCGCGACCAACGCGGACCTCCGCTCCGAGGTCGCGGCCGGCCGGTTCCGGCAGGACCTCCTGTTCCGCTTGAACACCGTCGAGATCTTCCTGCCGCCGCTGCGGGAGCGGCGCGACGACCTCCCGGCGCTGGCCGAGCACTTCCTGAGGCAGAACGCGGTCAAGCATCGCAAGTCGATCGCCGGGTTCTCGGCCGCGGCGGTCGAAGCGATGCGCGGGTATCCCTGGCCCGGCAACGTGCGAGAGCTCGAGCACGTCGTCGAACGCGCGGTGCTGATGTCCGACGGGCGTGAGATCCGCGCCGCCGACCTCGGCCTGTCTCCCGCCGGCGGCCCGACGCCCGGCGTCGAGGAAATGAGCCTCGAGGACGTCGAGACGCTCCTCATCCGCAAGGCGCTCTCGCGTTTCGACGGCAACGTCAGCCGGGCGGCCGAATTCCTGGGGCTGTCGCGGAGCGCCCTGTACCGGCGCCTCCAGCGCTACGGCCTATGACGGGCCGCCGGTCTCCCGTCCCGCCGAGACCGTGAGGAAGGAACGCCCCCGTCACGAATCGCAGGTGCTGCGGCTCGCGCTCGCCGGCGGGCTTCCCGCGCTCGCGGCGTGCGCTCTCCTGCTGTGGAGGAGTCGAATCGACTCGCGCATCGCGATTCCTGTGGTCGTCGTTCTCGCCGCGGTCTGGCTCGGCTTCGCGTTCGCCGTTCGCGGACGCGTCGTCCGGTCGCTCCAGACGGTCGCGAACCTGATCGGAGGCCTCCGCGAGAGCGACTACTCCGTCCGGGGGCGCGAGATCGGCGGAGACGACGCGATGGGTGACGTGGTCTGGGAGATCAACCAGCTCACGCAGATCCTCCAGGAGCAGCGCTTCGGCGCGATCGAATCGGCGGCGCTCCTGAAAGCCGTCATGACGAAGATCGAGATCGCGATCCTGGCGTTCGACGACGAGGAGCGCGTGCGGCTCGCCAACCGCGCCGGCGAGAGGCTCCTCGGCGCGCCGATCGACCGTCTTCTCGGCCGAACCGCGAGCGAGCTCGGGATCGCCGACTGGCTGACCGGTCTTTCGGCGAAGACCATCCAGGGCCCGATCGCCGGCCGGACGGGGCGGTGGGCCGTCCGGCGATCGGTCTTTCGCGAGAAGGGACGCCCGCAGCAGCTCGTCGTGGTCGCCGATCTCAAGCTCGCGCTCCGCGAAGAGGAGCGGCAGGCGTGGCAGAGGATCATCCGCGTCCTCGGCCACGAGCTCAACAACTCGCTGGCGCCGATCCAGTCGATCGCCGAAAGCCTGCAGGGGATCGCCCGCCGGGGCGACCGGCCCGAGGACTGGGAATCGGACCTGCGGCGGGGGCTGCAGGTGATCGGCGCCCGCGCCGCCGCGCTGTCGCGGTTCATGGAGGGCTATCGCCAGCTCGCGCGCCTTCCCGCCCCTCAGCCGCGGGCGGTCGCGCTCGAACAGCTCGCGCGCCGCGTCGCCGGTCTCGAGACCCGCCTGGACGTCGAAGTGCGCCCGGGGCCGCCCGCGGTTCTCGAGGCCGACGCCGACCAGATCGAGCAGCTCCTGATCAATGTCGTCCGGAACGCGGCGGACGCCGCCCTCGAGACCCGGGGCGGCGTGGTCCTCTCCTGGCGGAATCAGCCCGACGAGGTCGAAATCACGGTGACCGACGGCGGCCCGGGCCTGGCGAACACCGCGAACCTTTTCGTCCCCTTCTTCACGACGAAGCCGGGCGGCTCCGGCATCGGCCTCTCGCTTTCGCGCCAGATCGCCGAGGCGCACGGCGGATCGCTCGCCCTCGAGAACCGGGCGGATGCGAAGGGTTGCGTGGCCCGGCTGGTGCTGCCGCTCGCCGCCTCCGGCGTTTCATAGGCAGGCGCGGCGATGCATCGAGCCGGGCGGGCGTGTGCCAGCCGCCCGCGGCCTTAACGTACGCCGCCGGTACGCCGCGGCCGCGGGCCGGCTGGCCCGCATCCCGCCGGGCTCGCGCCTCGCCGCGCCTCTGCGGCCTTCGGATCGCAATCGGCGACTATTCGTTCCACCCTAGCCGATGTCGGCGCCGCCGGCGATCTTCTCGGCATGTGCGATGCTCACACACGTGGATGGCGTATGACGGAAGCGGCCACGTTCCAATACACCGATTCTTTTCAGCTGAAGACCTTCGGTTTTCCGATCGCCTTTACGGCGCTCACCTTCTGGCTGGCCTGGAATGCGACTCTTCCGGTCCGGGTGATGCTGGCCATCTTCTG
>DATFVB010000069.1 GCA_035260525.1 Thermoanaerobaculia bacterium | reverse complement strand
CTCCCGTCCCCCGAGCCCGCTCCCGCGACGGTCTAGAACACGAACATTCCCACCGCCGCAGCGAACATCAGCAGCGTCGTGACCCCCACGACCACCCGGCTGACGATCGAGCTCGGCTGCTTCGCCATGAGCGCGGAATCGGAAGCCACGAGGAGCACCCCGACGAGGAGGAACGGGGCGAGGACGCCGTTGATCACGGCCGACAGGAACAGCGCGCGAACCGGATTGAATCCGGCGAAATCGATCGCGATCCCGATGGTCGTGGCGGTCCCCGCGACGAGGTAGAACTGCCGGGCGCCGCGCAGCTTCTGATCGAGCCCCTGCCGCCAGCCGAACGTCTCGGCAAACGCGTACGCGGCCGAGCCGGCGAGCGTCGGGATCGCGAGGAACCCGACGCCGAGGATGCCGACGGTGAAAAGCGCCGCGGCGAACCTGCCGGCGAGCGGAGCCAGCGCCTGCGCCGCTTCCTTCGACGTCTGGATGTTCGTCACGCCGTGGACGTGGAGCGTCAGCGCGGTCGTGAGGATGATGAAGAACATCACGAGGTTCGACGCGAAGGTCCCCACGCCGACGTCGATCCTTCGGTCGGTGATCTCGCGCGAAGTGGCTCCCCTGCGGCTCACGAGCATGCGCCGGCCCATCGCCTTCTCCTCCTCGACTTCCTGCGACGCCTGCCAGAAGAAGAGATACGGGCTGATCGTCGTGCCGAGGATCGCGACGAGCATCGCCCACGCCTCCCGGCCGTGGGGGAGCGACGGGACGAGCGCGTCGCGCGCGATCGCGCCCCAACGGGGATGCGCGAGAAAGGCCGTGCCCACGTATGCCCCGAGCGCGAGAGCCAGCCACTTCAGGACGGCCGCGAGCTGCCAGTAGCGAAGCCGCACCGTCGCGACGAGAATCAGGATTCCGAAGACCACCACGCAGAAGTGGGAGTTGACTCCGGTGAGCATCTCGGCGGCGTCGGCCATCCCGGCGAGGTCCGCGCCGATGTTGATCGTGTTGGCGGCGAAGAGCGCGAAGGCCATCGCGACGAGGACGCTTCGCGGAAACTTCTTCCTCAGCGCGCCGGCGAGCCCGCGTCCCGTGACCATCCCGATCCGCGCGCACATCATCTGGACGGCCGCCATCAGCGGCCAGGTGAGGAGCGCGGTCCAGAGAAGGCTCGTCCCGAGCTGCGCGCCCGCGACCGAATAGGTCGCCACTCCGGACGGATCGTCGTCGGCGGCGCCGGTGATCACGCCGGGCCCGATCGCCTTGCCGATCCTCGCGAGAAGCGGCGCGCGCTTCTTCGTCATCCGGCGGGAATCGTAGACCCTCCCGCGCCGTTCCGGGATCGAAAGATTCCGCGTATCCGGACCGTAATTCCAAGGCGCGCCGCAGCGCGATCACCGGCCGGGCGTCAGAGGATCTCGCTCCAGCGGGGCGACGCGGCGAACGCCGCCTGAATCAGGCCGACGTGGGAGTACGCCTGGGGGAAGTTCCCCCACATCCGGAACGTCGCGGGGGAGTAGTCCTCCGAGAGGAGGCCGAGCGGCGAGAGCGCCCGGTGGACGCGCTGCATCGCTTCCCGCGCATCCTCGATCCGGCCCGTCACCGCGAAAGCCTCGATCAGCCAGAAGGTGCAGATGATGAACGCGACCTGGGGCCGCCCGAACCCGTCGTCGAGCCGGTAGCGCACGAGCCACCCTTCGTCCGACAGCCGGTCGGTGATCGTCGCGACCGTCTGCCGGAGCCGCGCGTCGTCGGAGGGAAGGAACCGCAGGGTCGCCATCTGGAGGAGCGACGCATCGAGATCGTCCCCGTCGTGGGTGCCGACGAACGCTCCGACCTTCGGCTTCCACGCGCCGGCGACGATCTGGTCGCGGATCCGCACCGCGGCGTCGCGGAATTCCGCCGCCGCGTGCGGGGAGTGGCGCGACGCGACCGCGGCGACCCGGTCCGCGGCGGCCCAGCACATCAGGGTCGAGAACGTTCGGATCCTTCCGGGCGTCCGGTATTCCCAGATTCCCGCGTCCGGAGTTCCGGCAACCGAAATCGCCTTTCGCGCGAGGCGCAGGAGGAGCTCGAGCGACGACTTCGAACGTTCTTCGCGGAAACGGTCGTCGAGGAAGATCGGCGTGAGGGCGAGGACCATCTCGCCGAAGATGTCGTTCTGCGCCTGAGCCGCGGCGGCGTTGCCGGACCGAACCGGGCCCTCTCCTTCGTAGCCCGGCCAGTTTTCGACGATCGTCTCCTTCAGGTCGGCGCCGCCGTCGATCCGGTAAAGCGGTGCGAGAGCGAGATCCCGCGTTCCGGCGGCGATCTCGAGAAGATAGCGGATGAACTGCTCGCGCTCCTCGAAATGGCCCAGCGATCGGAAGGCGGCGAGGGCGTAGTAGGCGTCGCGGAGCCAGCAGTACCGGTAGTCCCAGTTCCGGCCGCTTCCGGGCGCCTCCGGGATCGATGTCGTCATCGCGGCGACGATCGCGCCGGTGTCTTCGAAGCAGTGGAGCTTGAGCGCGAGCGCCGAGCGAATGACCTCGGCCTGATGGAGGGGCGGAATGTTGCACTGCTTCACCCACTGCTGCCAGTGGCGGACCGTCTCGCCGAGAAAGCGGTCGCACAGCGGGGCGAGGGATTCCTCGATCGGCGGGCCCCACGTGAAGGCGACGTGCCGGCGTTCCGTGAGGGCGAACGGCCGGTGACCGACGTAGGCGAGCGGAATGTCGGTCGTCAACCGCACGGGGCGCGCGAAGCCGCCGAAATCGATGTGGTGCGAGCCTTCGAGCACGAATGGCGCTTTCTTCGACCATCCCAGCCGCGGCTCGCACGCGACCGAGACGCGCGGTGCGCCCTCGATCGGCTCGAGAATCCGGAAGATCTGAGTCGGGCGGAACATGCGGCCGTGGAGGTGGAACCGCGGAGCGAAATCGAGGACGCGGAAAGCTCCGTCGGCGGTCCGGAACGTCGTCTCGAGCACGTTCGTGTTCTCGACGTATCGCTGCGTTCCCGGGGTCCCGTCGGCCGGGGCGACGGCGAAATGGCCCCCTTCGTTCGCGTCGAGGAGCGTCGAAAAAACCGGCTCGGAGTCGAATCGCGGGAGACAGCACCAGACGATCGACCCGGAACGGTGAACGAGGGCGGAGATCTGACAGTTCCCAATCAGCCCGAGATCCTCGAGGCGCATCCCGGCCAGCCTAACAAATTGTATTTTCGAATCAAACTATCCTGTGATCAAATGACCCGATGCGCCGCGTCACCCGGTTCGTCGTTGCGCTGGTCCTCGGACTCGGCTTCCTGACCTGGCTGGCCTCGCGGGTCGTCGAGCGGACGGCTCGGGAATGGTTCGACAAGGACGTGGACCTGCGAGCGCGACTCGTCGTGAGCGGCGCCCGGCAGTCTCTCGTGTCGCACTGGAACGAGCCGCGGCGGACGAAACTCAGCGACCTGCTCTCCGAGATCACTCGCGACGAGCGGATCATGGCCGCCGCCGCGTGCTCGGACGACCTCCGCATGCTGACCCGGACCAAGGATTTCCCGGAACGCTTCACGTGCGCGGCGATCGGCGCGCACATGCGGAGCTCGGGGAAAGGCTCCGAGCTCGGCTGGCGGCCATGGAAGACGATCGAGTCCCTCCCGGGAGGGAACGTGTACGTCAACGCGATCCCCGTCGCCGACGGCGTGAAGCCGCTCGGGTTCGTCGTGCTCGTGCACGATCTGACCTTCGTCGAGCGCCGGGAAGCCAAGACGCAGCGATTCATTTTCGTCGCCTTCGGATTCCTCGCGCTCGCCGCCTCGGGCGTGACCCTCGTCGCCGCGAGGCTGTCGTGGCGCGGCTGGAGCGACGAGCTCCGGGGGTTGCTCCAGGGAAGCGGCCGGAGCCGGCGCGCGGAGTTCCGCCCGCTCCTCGGCGACGTGCGCGACCTCGTGGAACGCATCGTGGCGGAGAAGGACCTGGACCGCGAGGGAGGCGCGTGGACGGCGCAGCGTCTGGCGCACACGCTCACCCGCTATCTCCACGGCGAGAAGGTCGTGATCCTCGCCAACCGCGAGCCTTACATCCACGAGCGGCTGGCCGACGGGAGGATCGCCGTGCTGCATCCCGCGAGCGGACTCGTCACGGCCCTCGAGCCGGTGATGCGCGCCTGCTCCGGGACGTGGATCGCCCACGGCAGCGGCTCGGCCGACCGGGAGTCGGCCGACCTCGACGGCCGGCTGCGCGTCCCGCCGGGCGAGGAATCGTACGTGCTCCGCCGCGTGACGCTCACCCGCGAGGAGGAGAAGGGCTACTACTACGGCTTCTCGAACGAGGGACTCTGGCCGCTCTGCCACGTCTCGGACACGCGGCCGACCTTCCGGAGCGAGGACTGGCAGCAGTACCAGGAGGTCAACCGGAAGTTCGTCGACGCGCTCTGCGCCGAGGTCGACGTCGACGACCCGATCGTCTTCGTGCAGGACTACCACTTCGCGCTCGTGCCGCGGCTGATCCGCGAACGGCTGCCGCGCGCGACCGTCATCATGTTCTGGCACATCCCCTGGCCGAACTCCCAGCGCTTCGGGATCTGCCCATGGCGTCAGGACCTCCTCGAAGGGATGCTCGGGGCGAACATCCTCGGGTTCCACACGCAGTTCGACTGCAACAATCTCCTCGATTCGGTCGACCGGTTCCTCGAAGCTCGGATCGACCGGGAGCAGAACGCGGTCGTGCAGCACGGGCGGAGCACGCTCGTCCGGCCGTATCCGATCGCGCTCGAATGGCCGGTCCGCTGGCTCGCCACGGCTCCGCCCGTAGAGGAATGCCGGACCTCGATCTTCGAGGAGCTCGGCCTCGCTCCCGGCGCCCTCCTCGGGGTCGGCGTCGACCGCCTCGACTACACGAAGGGAGTGGAGGAGCGGCTCCTGTCCGTCGAGCGCCTCCTCGAGCGCTTCCCCGAGTACCGCGGCCGGTTCACGTTCGTCCAGCTCGCGGCGCCGAGCCGGACGGCGATCGAGCGCTATCGCGCGCTGAACGATACGGTCGAGGAGCTCACCGCGCGGATCAACCGGCGTTTCGGGGAAGGGAGCTACCGCCCGATCGTGCTGCGGCGCGAGCATCACGAGCCGCCGACCGTCTTTCGCTACTACCGCGCGGCCGACGTCTGCTACGTGAGCAGCCTCCACGACGGGATGAACCTCGTCGCCAAGGAGTTCGTCGCGGCGCGCGAGGACGAATCCGGCGTCCTCGTGCTCAGCCAGTTCACCGGGGCGGCCCGCGAGCTGACGGAGGCGCTGATCGTCAACCCGTACGACATCGACGAGGCGAGCTCGGCTCTGCGCGCCGCCCTCCAGATGTCGCCGGAGGAGAAGCGCGACCGCATGCGCGCGATGCGCTCCTTCATCTCGGAATTCAACGTGTACCGGTGGGCGGGGCGGATGCTCGTCGACGCCTCGCGGCTGCGAAGCCGGGACCGCCTGACGGGCCGTCTCACCGATCACCTCGCCGAGGCGGTGGAATCCGCCTGATGCGGGAGATCCTCGCTCCGGCGCAGCGGGAGATCCTCGGGCAGTTCGCCGGGTCGAACACGCTGCTCGCCTTCGATTTCGACGGCACTCTGGCTCCGATCGTGCGAGACCCGCGCCGGGCGGCGCTGCGCGCGAAAACGCGGGCGCTGCTCGAGGAGACGGCTCGGCTCTACCCGGTCGTCGTCATCTCGGGCCGCGCGCGGAGCGACGCGCGGGCGCGCCTGCGGAGCGTTCCCCTCGCCGGCATCGTGGGCAACCACGGGCTGGAACCCTGGCGCGGAAGCGAACGCGTCGCCGGAACGGTCCGGCGCTGGGCCGCGGCGCTTCGCGAGGCGCTCGCGCTCTTCCCCGGGCTCGAGATCGAGGACAAGGCCTATTCGATCGCGGTCCACTACCGCCGGTCCCGGCACCGGAGGAAGGCGAAGGCCGCGATTCTCGGGGCGATTCAGACGCTGGGAGAGCTGCGGGTGATCGGCGGGAAACAGGTCGTCAACGTGCTGCCGCCGGGCGCCCCTCATAAGGGGATCGCGCTGGAAAGCGAACGCGAGCGGCTCGGCTGCGACCGCATGATCTACGTCGGCGACGACGAGACCGACGAGGACGTGTTCGCGCTGGACGAACCGGGACGACTCCTCGCGATCCGAGTCGGACGTCGGCGCGATTCCGCGGCGGGATACTACGTCCCGGAACAGGGCTCCGTCGACGAATTGCTCCGGCGCCTCGTCGAGCTGCGCCGGCAAGACCGGCGAAAAGCGGCGCAGTGAAATGGTCCCGCCTCCCGCGGGCGGCTCTCGGTTTCCTGCGGCGCATGGGGACCGCGGGAGCCGCCGCGCGCCGGCGAAGCGCTGGAGCGAAACGAGATTCGCCTCGGCGGTTGACGAAGAACCGGCGCCGTAATCCAGGGACGCCGCTGCTCGTCTCCCGGCGCCGGGTTCGCCGCCCCCCGGTGAGTCGATCCCATCTCGCGGCCGGCCGCGAGGTCAGAACCGGCGGATCGTCAGAATGCCCGCGACGGCGAGAACGGCGCCGAAGAACAGCAGCGATGCCGTCCCGAGCGTGGGAACCGGGGTCGCGTTCTCCTCGGCGAGAGTCGTCGAGGTGAAGGTGTCGGAAAGGCCGCCGATCGTCACGGTGGTGTCGATCGGCGTCAGGAAGCTCGCCGACGAGGTGTGCCGGGCGCGGACCGAGTCGCCGTTGGC
>DATFVB010000068.1 GCA_035260525.1 Thermoanaerobaculia bacterium | reverse complement strand
GGTTGACGACGGTCACGTAATTGCGGTTCACGTACGTCACGTTCGTGATGTTGACCTGCCTTTCGCGATCCCGACGCGACCCCCACCACGGAAGGAACGGATCGCGCGGAGCGAGCGGGAACCAGCCGACGTAGCCGCCGCCCCCGCCGATCGTGATCGAGGCGGACCACCCCGGGCCGCCGCCGACGAAGGCGACGAGCGCCGGCGAATACGACACGGCGACTCGCGGACCCGCCGGCACCCAGTACCAGCGGGACGAGTAGGTCACCCATCGTCCGTAGTGGTACGGCGCCCATCCCCACGGCTCGGCGCCGACCCACGTCCAGCCCCACGGGTCCTGCCAGATCCACTGGCCGTCCCGGTAGGGCATCCAGCCCGCCTGGACGGACGACGGAGACCAGCACCGTCCATACTGCGGAACGTCTTGCCACTGGCCGTACTGGTCGAGATCTTCGACGCCGACGACGTCGGCGTTGACGTACTGGTAGGACCGGACGCGGCGGAACCGGGAGTCGCGCAAGCTCACCCACCGGTCCCAGGAGTCGATCCGGCCGAGCCCGACCACGTCGTAGGAAGGGTTGTCGAATCCCTGGATCGAGATCTCGTTGCCCGACGAGATCGGGATCTCGCCCCCCGCGGCGGAGACGGTGACGTGGCCGCTCCGCACGACGACGTGCGAGTAGCCGTTCTCGTCGACGTCGACGCGGTAGTTGCCGGGCGTGTCGAAAGTCACGGCGACGTTGGGCGTGTCCACTTCGAACACCTCGTCGTTGCGCAGCCGCCGGACGCGGAACGACGCGGTCCCGGCGGCGAGCGACAACTGCTTGACGTCGTCCGTGAGGTTCAGCGCGGTGAGATCGGTCTGCGGCGCCATTCGCACGAACGTGCCGCCGTGGACCTGGAGCTCCATCCGGGAGCGATCGCCGGTGTAGACCCGATCGCCGAGTGTCACCGGGACGTTCACGACCGCCGCCTCCCACGTGTCCGGGGCGTCTCCCCGGCTGTACGACGCGTCGTCGCCGTCGACGTACGAGATGCGGGCGACCGTCTGCTGGATCTGATCTTCCCCGGAGTCGGGGTAATAGCCCTGGTTTCCGTAGTCCTGCGCCCGCGCCGGCAGGGCCGCGATCGCCAGGATCGCCCCCGTCAACAGGCCGAGCGCAGTCTTCGTCTTCGTTGTGGTTCTCATCGAGCAACCTCCGGCCGGCACAGGCTGCGAGGCTCGTGCCAACCCTGCATTTCGTTTCGGAACGGGAAGCTACTGAAAACGGGGAAGTTGTGTCCCATTGGATCCGCGAATCGCCGCCGTTCTCGTCCTCGTGCCGAAAGCGATGTCATATTCTTGGGTCATTATGCACACTCCTACTCGGACGGCGAGATGCGCTTGTATCCTCCTCGCCGCCCTGCTCGCGGGGTGCGCCCGCCGGCCCTCTCGGGAGATCGACGAGGCCAAGCGGCGGCTCGTCGAGGCCGAGGCGGCGCAGGCGCCGATCTATGCCCCCTCGTCCTTCGAGGAAGCGCGACGCGCTCTCCACGAGGCGGAGCGGCTCGCGGCGCAGCGCAAGTACGGCGACGCCCGGATCGTCGCCCTCGAGTCGGCCGCCCGCTCGCGCTCGGCCGTCGGCCTCACCGCGGAGAACCGGAAGAAGATGCTCGAAGCGCTCCGCGTGAACATCGAGGCCACGCAGCGGCAGCTCGCCGACGCCGAACAGGAGATCTCGGTCGCCGTGGCGCAGCACGTCGACGCGAAGCAGATCGACATGTTCCGGCGGGATCTCGCGGGCGCCCGCGCGAAGCTCGACTCAGCGCGCCGCTCCCACGCCGCCGGCGACCTCCCGGGCGGCCGGAAGGGGTCCGAGGACGCGCGGATCGCCGCTGACATGGTCCTCCGCGAGATCCGCTTCGCGATCGCCCAGAACCCGATCTCGCATCCGGCGCCCCGGAAGAGCCGCCGCCGCCCGTGAACGATCCGCCGCTCCTCTGGCACGGCGAGGCCGCCGGCATTCTGGAGGTGTCGGGCGGCGACCGCGCGGCATTCCTGCAGGGCCTCGCGACCGCGGATTTCCGGACGCTCGGCTCCGGCAGCGCGCTCTGGAGCGCGGCGCTCACGCCGACCGGCAAGGTCCTGTTCACCTTCCGGGCCGCCGATCGCGGCGATCGCGTCCGCCTGCTGCTCTCCCCCGGCCGCGTCGAGCGGGCGGCCGCGCATTTCGGCAAGTACGCGCTCTTCCGGGACGTGCGGGTCGAGGCGCCTCCGTCGAAGTTCGTCCGGCTCGACTTCTACGGCGAGGATGCGCCGCCCCCGCCGGACGAAGTCGACGCGTGGCCGCCCTTTTTCGAGCTCCGGGCGACGTGGATCGTCGACGCGGACCGCGCGGGAGCGATCCGGGAACGCCTGGCGGCGGCCGGCGCGGAGATGGCCGAGGAGGAAGCGCAGGCGCGGCGCATCGAAGCGGGACGTCCGGACGACCTGCGCGACATCGACGAATCGCGCACTGCCGACGAGGCGGGGCTCGCGGCGGCCGTGTCGATCGCGAAGGGATGCTACGTCGGCCAGGAGATCGTCGCTCGCATGAGGACCTACGGGCGCCTTCCGCGCCGGCTCGTCCGTTTCCGCTTCTCGAGCGGTCCTCCCGCTCCCGGGGAACGCCTCGTCCGCGCGGACGACCCGGCGCGCGAGGCGGGACTCGTCACGTCCTCCGCGCGGTCGCCGTCGGGCCCGCTCGGCCTCGGCTACGTCGGCCGCGACGTCGAAGACGGCGCCACGCTGGCCGCGGCCGGGGGGCGCGAAATCGAGGCGCGCATCGAACGGATCGTCGAGCCGGACGGCGAGCGAACAGTCGAGCCCGACGGCGAGCGAAAAAAAGACGCGTGAAGGCCGACTCGGAGCTCCCGGTCTTTTCGGCGCTCATCGCCGCCCAGCTCTTCCTCGGCGTCTTCCCGGTCATCGGAAAGATCGCCCTCGCGACGATTCCGCCCCTCCCGTTCGCTTTTTTCCGCGTCGGCGGCGCGTCGATCCTGCTGTGGCTTCTCTCCCTCCTGCGGCCGAGGGAGCCGATCGCGCGCGAGGACCGCGGCCGCTTCTGGCTGCTGTCGTTCCTCGGCGTGTCGGTCAACCAGATCTTCTTCATCACGGGGCTGTCGCTCTCGACCGCGATCAACGCCGCGATCCTGATGACGACGATTCCCCTGCTGACGCTCGGCTTCGCGATCCTGGCCGGACGGGAGTCGGCGGCGTTGCGCAAGATCGCCGGATGCGCGCTCGCGCTCGGCGGCGCCCTCGTCCTCGTCGGCGCGGGACGCTTCGACTGGCGGAGCGACCTCTTCCTCGGCGACGTGCTCCTGATGACCAACGCCGCCTGCTACTCGCTCTACCTGGTGCTCTCGCGCGACCTCCTGCGGAAATACTCGGCGGCGACGTTCATCCGGGTCACGTTCCTGATGGGCGCGGCGCCGGTCCTCGTCTTCGCCGCGGTGCCGATCGCGCGCATGCGATTCTCGCGGGTGACGGAGACGGCGTGGCTGTGCCTCGCCGCGGTGATCGTGTTCGCCTCGGTCGCCGCCTACATGTTGAACGCCTGGGCGCTCGCTCGGACGCACGCCTCCCGTGTGGCCATCTTCGTGACGCTGCAGCCCGTCGTCGCGACGGCGCTCGCGATCGTCTGGCTGGGCGAGCTGCCCAACGCGAAGACCGGTGTGGCGGCCGGATTGATCGCGGTGGGGCTCGTGGTCTCGCGCCCGCCCATGGTCCGCCAGCTCGATTAGCCGGTGCGGCGATGCATCGAGTGGTATCCAGCGGAGGCCGCGTCAGCGGCGGACGCGTCGGATCGCCGAGCACGCCCGTGCGATGGCCATACGCGCGTCCTCGGCCGCCGGTCCCTGTGACGTACGTTCACAGTACGCCTTCGGGTCCGGCGGCCGGTGGGCGCGCGTCTCGCTCGCGCCTCACCGCACTTCGCCGTTTCCGCAGCCTGCCGGCAGGTGGAGGAACGAAGCCGCCTGCGCGGCACGTCTGGCCGCGCCTCTGCGTCTTCATTCCGATCCACGGCAACCCGCCGCCGTTTTCGTCTCGGCGATTCCGTTCGCGATGGCTCCCTGAAGGGAGCCAGAACGGTCCCGTCGAGGGTGCCGCCGCTCGGCGATAATCGGCGCGTGCAAGTCCTGCCCAGCGCGTGCCCGCTCGACTGCCCCGACGCGTGCAGCCTCGAGGTCGGTGTCGAGGGCGGGCGTGTCGTCTCCGTCGGAGGAGGCCGAGCCAACCCGGTGACGGAGGGGTACATCTGCGCCAAGGTCCGGCGATTTCCGGAACGCCTCTACGGGCCGGACCGCCTGCGGCGGCCGGGCATTCGCGCCGGAGCGAAAGGCGCCGGCGAATTTCACGACGTTTCGTGGGACGAGGCGTTCGACGCCGTCGCCCGTCGGCTCCTCGAGGCCCGCGACGACTTCGGCGGCGAGTCGATCCTTCCCTACTCTTACGGCGGCTCGAACGGTTATCTTTCCCAGGACACGACCGACGAGCGGCTCTTCCGGCGCCTCGGTGCGTCGCGCCTGGCGCGCACGATCTGCGCCGCTCCGACTCGGCGCGCCGCGGAGGGCCTCTACGGAAAGATGCCGGGGGTCTCGTACGAGGACTACGCGGAAGCCCGGCTCATCGTGGTCTGGGGCGCCAACCCTTCCGTCACCGGGATCCATCTCGTGCCGAAGATCTACGAGGCGCAGAAGCGCGGCGCCCGCCTCGTCGTCGTCGACCCCCGCTCGACGCCGCTCGCCCGGCGCGCCGATCTGCACCTCGCGGTCCGGCCGGGGGCGGACCTGCCCGTGGCGCTCTCGCTCATCCACTGGCTCTTCGAGACCGGCCGCGCGGACGAGGGTTTCCTCGCGCGCCATGCGACCGGGGTCGGGGGCCTGCGCGCGGCGGCACGGGTCTGGACGCTCGATCAAGCCGCGGCGGCTGCCGGGGTTTCCGCCGCGGATCTCGAGCGGCTCGCGCTCTGGTACGCCGAAATCTCTCCGGCGGTGATCCGGTGCGGATGGGGCCTCGAGCGCAACCGCAACGGCGGCTCCGCCGCGGCCGCGATCATGGCCCTGCCGGCCGTCGCCGGGAAGTTCGGCGTCCGCGGCGGCGGCTACACGATGAGCAACTCGCCCGCCTGGAAATTCGACTCCGCCGCCGCGGAGGGGGCGCCCGAGACGGGGACGCGCATCGTCAACATGAACCGGCTCGGCGAGGCCCTCGCTCCCGAGACCGCGCCGCCCGTGAAGGTCCTTTTCGTCTACAACTCCAACGCGCTCGCGACGGCGCCGCTCCAGGAGAAGGTCCGGGAAGGGCTCCTCCGCGACGACCTCTTCACCGTCGTCTTCGATCAGGTGATGACCGATACCGCCCGGCACGCGGACGTCGTGCTGCCGGCAACGGCGTTCCTCGAGCACCGCGAGATGTCGCGCGGCTACGGGGCGTACGTCCTCCACGACGCGCGCCCGGTCGCGCGGCCGGAAGGGGAGGCTCGGCCGAATGTCGACGTCTTCGCGGAGCTCTGCCGGAGAACGGGCGTCGCCCGCTCCGGCGATCTCGAGAGCGCCGAGGAGATCGGCGCCGCGATCCTGGCCCAGAGCCCGCGCGCGGAGGAGATCCGCCGTTGCCTCGATTCCACCGGCGCCGCCTTCCCCGATTCCGGCGCGCGGCCGGTCCAGTTCGTGGACGTGTTCCCGCGGACGCCGGACGGGAAAATCCGCCTTTTTCCCGAGGCGCTCGACCGCGAGTCGCCGGCGGGCCTCTACGCCTTCCGGGAGCTGCCGGACGACGCGCGTCACCCGCTCGCGCTCATCTCCCCCGCGTCGGATCGGATGATCAGCTCGACGCTGGGAGAGCTCGACCGGGACCCCGCCGCGCTCGAGATCCATCCGGAGGACGCCGGCCGCCGCGGTCTCGGCTCCGGCGACCCCGTCCGCGTCTTCAACGGGCTCGGCGAGGTCCTCACGTTCGCGCGCGTGACCGCCGAGGTCCGCCCGGGCGTCGTGCGGCTGCCGAAGGGGCTCTGGGCGCGCCACACGCGCAACGGCCGCGGCGCCAACGCCCTCTGCCCCGACACGCTGACGGATCTCGGCGGCGGCGCCTGCTTCAACGACGCGCGCGTCGAGGTGGAGCGCAGCGCCTCTCCCGAATGACCGGGGTCGGCGTTCACACGACATAGAATCCGGCCGTTAGGAGCGAAACGAATGACGAAATCTCTCCTCGTTATCCTGCTGGCGTCGATCGGCGCCGCAACGGCGGCGGCCGGCTCGTCGCCGGACGCCGCCGAGCTCGCGAAAATGGCCGGCCGCCTCGCGCCGACGCCCCTGCGCGTGGATCTGTCGCGGCTCTCGCCCGGAGACCGGAAGGCCGTCGCGAAGCTGATCGACGCCTCCCGGATCGTCAACGACATCTTCCTCGACCAGCTCTGGAGCGGAAACCGCGCGGAATACCGCAAGCTCCAGGCCGACCGGTCACCGCTCGGACGCGCGCGGCTCCACTACTTCTGGATGAACAAGGGACCGTGGTCGGAGATCGACGGATACACGGCCTTCCTCCCCGGCGTTCCCGCCACGAAGCCCCCCGGCGCCAACTTCTATCCGGAAGACATGACGAAAGAGGAGTTCGAGTCCTGGGAAAAGGGGCTTTCCCCCGGGGAGCAGGAATCCGCGAAGGGGTTCTACACGGTGATCCGGCGGGATGCTTCGCGCAAGCTCACGATCGTCCCGTACAGCCGCGAGTACCGCGCCGATCTCGCCCGGGCCGCCGACCTGCTTCGCGAGGCGGCCGCCGCCACGGACAACGCGACGCTCGAGCGCTTCCTCACCGCGCGCGCATCCGCGTTCCTGTCGAACGACTATTACGACAGCGACATCGCCTGGATGGACCTCGACGCCCCTGTCGACGTCACGATCGGCCCGTACGAGACGTACAACGACGCGCTCTTCGGGTACAAGGCCGCGTTCGAGTCCTACGTCACGATCCGCGACGAGAAGGAGACGGCGAAGGTCGCGTTCTTCTCGAAGCATCTCCAGGACGTCGAGGACCACCTTCCCGAGGACCCGAAATACCGGGTCGCCCGGCTCGGCGCCGCCTCGCCGATCCGCGTCGTCAACGAGCTCTTCGCCGCCGGGGACGGGAACCACGGCGTCGCGACGGCGGCCTACAACCTTCCCAACGACGACCGGGTCGTCCAGCAGAAGGGCAGCAAGAGGATCCTCCTCCGCAACATTCAGCAGGCGAAGTTCGAGAAGACGCTCGTCCCGATCTCGAAGATCGTTCTCTCGCCCGAGGACCGGAAGGACGTCGATTTCGACATGTTCTTCACGTGGATCATGGCGCACGAGCTCAGCCACGGGCTCGGCCCGCACGAGATCCGGGTGGGCGACCGGGCGACGAACCCCCGGCTCGAGCTCAAGGACCTCTACAGCGCGATCGAGGAGGCGAAGGCGGACGTGACCGGAATGTTCGCGCTCCAGCGCATGATGGACACGAAGGCGATCCCGGGCGGCGCGGCCGAGGAGCGCAAGCTCTACACGACCGTCCTCGCCTCCGCGTTCCGCACGCTCCACTTCGGTCTCCAGGACGCCCACGCGCGCGGCCAGGCGATGCAGGTGAACTATCTCCTCGACAAGGGAGGCTACGTCGCGCGGCCGGACGGCACCTTCGCCGTCGATTTCGGGAAGATCAAGCAGGCGATCGCCGACCTCGACCATGACCTGCTGACCCTCGAGGCGACGGGCGACTACGCGGGCGCCAAGAAGATGATGGAGAAGGACGCGGTGCTGCGCCCCGAGATCCGGAAGGCGGTCGACCGCCTCGCCGCCATTCCGACCGACATCGAACCGCTCTACACGACCGCCGAGTCGCTGACCGCGAAGACCGGCCCCCCCCGAAAGCGGCCCGGAGGGCCCGCGAAGCCGCCCGTGACGGGCCGCTGAGGCCGTTCCGGCGGGGACGGCGAACGCGATGCTCGGCGAAACGGCGATCTCCGTCGGGGGAGCCCCCCGGACGGCGCCGGCGCGGCGCCGGATCGATTCCGTCGACGTCCTGCGGGGGCTCGCGATGATCGTGATGGCGCTCGACCACGCGCGCGACTTCTTCGCCAACGCGCGATTCGACCCGCTCGACCTCTCGCGCACGACGCCGCCGCTCTACTTCACCCGCTGGATCACGCATTTCTGCGCCCCCGTGTTCGTGTTCCTCGCGGGGACCGGTGCGCGCCTTTCCCTCTCCCGCGGCCGCTCTCCGCGCACGCTCTCGCGTTTTCTCTGGACGCGCGGGCTCTGGCTCGTCATCGTCGAGGTCACGCTCGTCTCGTTCGGATGGTCGTTCGACCCCGGCCTGCACGTCATCGTGCTCCAGGTGATCTGGGCGATCGGCTGGTCGATGGTGTTCCTCGCCCTGCTCGTCCGGTTTTCTCCCGCGGTCGCGGGAACGATCGGGATCGCGATGATCGCGGGGCACAATCTCCTCGACGGCGTGCGCCCCGACGCCTTCGGCCCGGCCGCGTGGGTCTGGAACGTCCTTCACGTCCCCTCGTGGACCCCCATCGCGCAGGCGGACGGCCACGCGTTCATGCTGGTCTATCCGCTGATCCCATGGGCGGGGGTCATGGCGGCCGGCTACGCGCTCGGCGCCGTCTACGACTGGGAGCCCGCGCGGCGGAAGCGATTCCTCTGGCGCTGCGGCGCCGCGCTCTCGCTCCTCTTCGTCGCGCTGCGCTGGACGAACGCGTACGGCGATCCCCGCCCCTGGACGCCGCAGAAGAACGCGCTCTTCACGGTGATGTCGTTCGTCAACTGCGAGAAGTATCCGCCGTCGCTCCTGTACCTCCTGATGACGCTCGGCCCGTCGATCGCGCTGCTCGCGTGGCTCGAGCGTCCGGCCCGGACGGCGGCCTCGAAGGCGGTGGTCTACGGACGCGTGCCGTTCTTCTACTACGTCATTCACATCCCGCTCCTGCACGCGATGGCCGTCGCCGCGTTCCTCTTCACGTACGGCGGCGCCGCGCTGAAGGACGGCCCGGGCCATCCACCGCCCCCCGATTTCGGCTACGGTCTTCCCGCGGTCTATCTCGCGTGGGCCGCCGGTGTCGCGATCCTGTACGTGCCGTGCCGCTGGTTCGCCGAGCTCAAGGCGCGCCGGCGCGACCCGTGGCTGAGCTACCTGTGAGCCGGAGCGCGCGGATCGCGCCCCTGTCCGCGGCGGTCGCGCTCGTCGCCGCGGCCGCCGCGGCCGCCGTCCGGGTTCCCGACCCCGTCCCGATGAGCTGGACGATCGACGGAGTCCCCCGCCGGGCCCTCGTCTATCCGCCGGCCGTCGGCGGCGGACGTCCCGCTCCGCTCGTGTTCGCCTTCCACGGGCACGGCGGCAACGCGCGCGAGGCCGCGCGCTCGATGGAGATCCAGGACTCGTGGCCGCAAGCGGTGGTCGCCTACCTGCAGGGGCTCCCGACGGCGACCGCGATCGACCCGAAGGGGCGATTCCCGGGGTGGCAGCGGACCGCCGGCGAGGACGGCGACCGCGATCTGAAGTTCTTCGACGCCGCGCTGTCGACGATCGGCGAACGCTGGAAGGTCGATCCCGATCGCGTCTACGCCGCCGGATTCTCCAACGGCGCGATCTTCACCTACCTGCTCTGGGCCGAGCGCGCGCCGGTGTTCGCCGGGTTCGCGGCCTGCGCCGGCAAGATCTGGCCCCCCACCGCCCCGGCCGTCCCGAAGCCGCTCGTGGTGATCGCGGGGGAGCGCGACCGGATCCTCCCGATCGCGCAACAGCGGGGAGCGATCGAGACGGCCTGCCGGGTCGACGGCTGCTCGAAGAAGACGCGCCGGTGCGGACCGATGTGCCGGGCGTTCCGCTCCTCCCGCCGCGCGCCGGTCGAAGTCTGGATCCACCCGGGCGGGCACGTCTTTCCGCCGTGGGCCGGGCCGGCGGTCGTCCGCTTCTTCCGGAATCACCCGCGCTCGCCGCGCCCCTGAAGTTTGGGCTTCTCTACTTCCTCGGCGGGATCACCCGCACCGCGTCGCCGATCTCGATCACCATCCCGTCCTCCCCCACCTCCAGCGGCCCCGAATAGGTCTTCCGCGTGGGAGCGACGAGGTCGGCGGCGGTCGCAAAGGACGGGACGATGTGGGAGTAGACGGCGAGCTTCGGCTTCACCCGGGAAAAGATCTCTCCCGCCTGCTCGGGAGTGGAGTGATGGGCGATGATCCTCTCGCGCTGCTCACGCGAGAACGACGCCGCGGCGCCGCCCCGCTCGGCGTCGGGGGCGATCACTTCGTGAACGAGGACGTCGGTCCCGCGCGCGAACTTCACGAGATTGTCGTTGGGGCGCGTGTCGCCCGAGAGCACGACCGAATGCCGGCCGGCGTCGATCCGGTAGCCGAGCGCCGGGCGCACCGGGCCGTGATCGACCGAGAACGCCGTGACGCGAAGCGGGCCCTCCGTCGTGACGGAGCCGTCGCCGATCTCGTGCGCGTCGAGCACGGCGCCGGCGGCGGGGAGCTTCTCGTCGACGTCGCGCCGCACGTGGACGTCGAACGAGAAGGCGCGCTCGAGCCCGCGGCAGAGCGCACCCGTCCCCGCCGGACCGAAGACCCGGAGCGGCAGGGACCTCCCGAAAAGCCAGCCCGTCAGCCAGACGTCGGGAATCCCGACCGTGTGGTCGGAATGGAGGTGCGTCAGATAGAGGACCTCGACCTTCGGCGCGAGGCCGAGCGCGAAGAGCTTCTCCTCGGCGCCGCGCCCGGCGTCGAACAGGACGGCGCGGCCGCCTCCCTCGACGAGGATCGCGGGACCGCCGCGCACCGCCGGGCGCGGGTTGCCGGTTCCGAGCAACGTGACGGTCAGGACGGCCGGAGCGGCCGACGCGGCCGACGCGAGAGCGCCGCACGCCAGAAGGAGGAGGAGGCGTTTCAACGGAATTCGGCTTCCTCGGCCGTGCGCCGGTAGAGCGCGCGCAGCTCGGCGAGAATCGGAGGCGGAGGCGCGCATTTCACCCCGTCGAGCGATTCGATCGGCGCGATTCCCGTGAGGCTCGACGTGAAGAAGCCGCCGCGGCGAAGGCGGACCGCCGGGAAGGACCGTTCCTCGATCGCGAGACCGACGCGCGGAGCGTTCTCGAGCACCCACGAGCGGACGACGCCGGGCAGGAGCGAGGCCGAGACCGGCGCGGTCGCTGCCCGGCGCCCGGAGAGGAGGAACACGTTGCTCGCGGTCCCCTCGCGCACACGGCCGTGCTCGTCCAGGAAGATTCCTTCCTCGGCCGCCCGCCCGCGCGCGAGACGCGCGCCGGCGATCGACGCGCGGTAGTCGATCGTCTTCCACCGCGGCGTCGTCCGCTCCCAGCCGCGGGGCAGGAGCACCGCCCGAACACCGCGGCGTTTCCGGAGGATCTCCCGCGGAACCGGGAAGAGCATGGCGAAGAAGCGCCACGACCGGGGCCGGTCGAGGTCGTGGCCGACCGCCAGATACGACCACCGCATGCCGTATTCCTCGCCGCGGCGCGCGCCGCGGAGCGCCGCCTTCGAGGCGTCGCGAACCCTCGAGGGGCGCGGCCCGGGAACGCCGAGCGCGGCGCACGACGTCCGCAGCCGGGCGAGGTGCGCCTCGAAGAAGACGGGCCGCCGGTCGAGGACCCAGAGCGTCTCGAAGAAACCGACGCCCCGCGCGAGCGCCGGCGCGTCGACCGGGAGCGTGATGCGCGGAGCCTTCACCGCGGCGCCCCCTCGAACAGGGCGAGGAACTCGGCGGCCTTCCACCCGACCTCCTCGCGCTCGCGCGCGGCCGCCGATTCCCACGTGATGCCGCCGCCGGCGCCGTAGCGGACCTCCGAGCCGGCCGCGACCGCCGTGCGAATGGCGACGTTGAACGCGAGACGGCCGCGATCGTCGAAGAATCCCGCCGCGCCGGTGTACACGCCGCGCGCGCACGGCTCGAGGACGCGGATCGCCGCGACCGCGGCGCGCCGCGGCGCCCCGGTGACGGACCCGGGCGGAAACGTCGCGCGGAGCAGCTCGGCGGCGATCGTTCCCCGCCGCAAGCGTCCCGAGACGACCGATTCGAGGTGGTGCACGCGATGGGAGCGTATCCGGCAGAGGTCGAGCACGTCCACCGAGCCGTTTTCGCAGACTCGGCCGAGGTCGTTGCGGCAGAGATCGACGATCATCACGTTCTCCGCGCGATCCTTCGCCGAGGAGACGAGCGCGGCGGCCGCGGCGGCGTCTTCCGCGGGGGCGGCGCCGCGCGGCGCCGTCCCCTTGATCGGCCGCATCTCGACGGCGCCGCTCCCGAAGTCCGCGCGAAGGAAGAGCTCGGGCGACGCGGAGATCACGTCGAAATCGCCGGCGCGGAGGAGCATCGAGTACGGCGGCGGCTCGTCCCCCGCGATCCGGCGGTAGAGCGATCGCGCGTCCGGCCGCGACGGGAGCCGCGCGGCGAAGCGGTTGGCCAGGTTGACCTGGTAGAAGTCGCCGCGCGCGATCCCCTCCCGGATCGCCTCGTGCGCGGCCGCGTAACGCTCCCGGGGAAGGGATTCTCCGATCGACCCGGTCCCGCCGCTCTCGACCCGAGGGATTCGCCGCGCCGCGGGAAGGGCGCCGGCGCGGCCGAACGGCCTCACGTTCCCCGCCGGGTCGACCGTCCATCCCGAGTCGTGGCGGTAGAAAAGCGCGGCGGGCTCCGGGACCGGATCGAGACGCGGCGGCGCGCCTTCCCATGCCGCGCCGAGCTCGTAGGAGAGGAACCCGACCCATCCGCCGGCGAACGGCTCGGGGCCGCTCCCCTTCCGAACCGGGCGCGCGGCGTCGGCGAGAAACCTCTCGAGCTTCGCGGTCTCGCCGATCTCCGCCCGGAACGCGTCGATCGGCTCGGGAAGGGCGATCGTCCAGCGGCCGTCATCGCTCCAGCCGTCCA
>DATFVB010000067.1 GCA_035260525.1 Thermoanaerobaculia bacterium | reverse complement strand
AGCGGTAGGGACCGGTCGTGACGAGACCTCCCTCGGTCGGGTTCGCGCCCGCGTGGAAGCTGCGCAGGCCGAAGGTCGCTCGGGCCCAGACGAAGAGGACCACCGCCAGGGCCTGAGCGGCGAGGACCGCCGGGTGAGACGAAAACAGCGTCCCCGTCTTCCAGAGCCCGACCATCGCGGCGATTATCGCCGCGAGACCCGCGAGGGACAGCGCCCTCATTTCGGCTTGCGGGCGAAGAGCATTCCGGCGCCCACGACGATCGCGGCGAGGCCGGCCCACATCGGAACGTTCACGTGCTCCTTCTCCTTGAAGGACAGGTCGAGCGGGCCGAGATGCGCCTCGTGCTTCTCCTTCGTGAAGCTGAAGCCCCCGAAGACGAGCGCCAGGATTCCGGCGATGATCAGGATCACCGCGACGAGCTTGATGGCATCCATGGTTCCCTCCATTCCGGCCGTTGCGCCGCTCCCCGCGGCGTCCGTTTCCGGGAGATCAGGCGCCGCCGCGCGCGACCCGGAAGAGCGTCAGCGCCACGCCGGCGCACATTCCGGACGCGAAGAGGAGCAGGATCTGGACCCACCGGACCGATTCCGAGCCGGGGCTCCGGGTGAAGAAGACGATGCCGATCGCGCTCACCACGACGAGAACCGCGATGCGCCGCCGAATCGATCGATCCATGACTCCTCCTTTTTCCGTGATCTTACGCCGAATCGCCCGGCCGAGCGCCGTCACACGGAGACCGCTTCGCGGCGATAATAGGCGGAGAGATCCGACGATGACCGATTCGCCGCCGATCGAGCGGGAGCCGAGCTGATCGCCGCGCGCTTCTTCCGCCTCGCCGAGCGCGGGACGACCGTCCGCCGGGAGGTCCTCGGCGGGATCACCACGTTCGTCACGATGGCGTACATCATCGTGGTCAACCCGGCGATTCTCTCGTTCGCCGGCATCCCGCGAGGGCCGAGCACGGTCGCGACGATCCTCGCCGCGGTCGTCGGGTGCCTGGCGATGGGACTGTACGCGAACCTTCCGATCGCGGTCGCGCCTTACATGGGGGAGAACGCGTTCATCGCGTTCGGTCTCACGGCTCTCGGCATCTCCTGGCAGCAGCGGCTCGGAGCCGTGTTCGTCAGCGGCGTGGCCTTCGCCGTCATCACCGTCCTCCGGATCCGCGCGTGGCTGGCGCGTTCGATCTCGACCTCGCTCAAGCACGCGTTCGCCGTCGGCATCGGTCTCTTCCTCGCGTTTATCGGGCTCTACGAGACGGGAATCGTGACGAGCTTCGTGGCCGGAATGCCCGCCGCGGCTCTCGCCGGGCCCGGCGGGTCGCTTCGAAACCCCGACGTGCCGGTGAAGATCGGAGACCTGCGCGAGCCGCGCACGCTGCTCGCGGCCGCGGGATTCCTCCTGATCGCCCTCCTGCTCTCCCGCCGCGTCCGCGGCGCGATCCTGATCGGGATCGGGGCGGTGGCTGCCGCGGGCATCGCGCTCGGATATGCCTCCGCTCCGCGCGCGATCGTCGCGTGGCCGGCCGGCGCCGCGTACGACCTCTCCGCGATCGCGGGAAAGCTCGACATCGCCGGCGTCCTCCGGCTCTCGTTCTTTCCCCTCCTCCTCACGCTGTTCCTGATGAGCTTTCTCGACACTCTCGGGACCCTCGTCGGCGTCGGCGCTGCGGGGGACATGCTCGACCCGGACGGCAATTTCCCCGACATCGAGAAGCCGATGATGGTCGACGCCGCGGCATGCGTGGCGAGCTCGCTGCTGGGCACGTCGACGTCCGGGGCGTTCATCGAGTCCGCCGCCGGGATCCGCGAAGGGGCGCGCACCGGACTGGCGTCGGTCACGACCGCCGCCCTCTTCGCGGCTTCCCTCTTCTTCCTGCCGCTCGTGGGTCCTCTCCAGGAGCTCCGTTTCGCGTACGGACCGGCGCTCGTCGCCGTCGGCGTCCTGATGACGGCCTCGGCCGCGAAGATCGACTACGCGGATTTCACGGAGCTCGTTCCCGCGTTCACCGCGATCTCGGTGATGGTCTTCACCTACAACATCGCCAACGGGCTCACGGCGGCGCTCATCGTGCACCCCGTCCTGAAGCTCGGATCCGGGCGTGGCCGCGAGACCTCCGGAGGCGGATGGCTCCTCGCCGCGCTCTGTCTCGCCTACTTCGCGTTCGGCCTGCCGCACTGAGGTCAGCGCTCAGCCGGCCAAGCTCGATCCATTGCCGCACCAGCTGATGGCTTCCGGGGAAGAGTCTGCTCAGGACGCCACGCGCGGAGTGGTGCGGCGAGGCGCGAGCCCGGCGGGATGCGGGCCGGCCGGGCCGCGGGCGCGGCGTACCGGTGGCGTGCGTTAAGCCCCGCGGGCGGCCGCCCGCCCGGCTCGATGCATCGCCGCACCAGCCTATCTGGGCCGCATGAGCGGAAACAGGATCACGTCCCGGATCGAGCTGCGGTCCGTGAACAGCATCGTGACGCGGTCGACGCCGATCCCTTCGCCGGCCGTCGGCGGCATGCCGTACTCGAGCGCCTCGACGTAGTCCTGGTCGTACGGCATCGCCTCGAGGTCGCCGCCCGCCTTGGCGTCCATCTGCTCCCGGAAGCGGCGGGCCTGCTCGTCGGGGTCATTCAGCTCCGAGAAGCCGTTGGCGATCTCCATCCCGCCGGCGTAGAGCTCGAAGCGCTCGACCCATTCCGGCGCCTCGGGTTTCTGCTTCGAGAGCGGCGAGATCTCCGTCGGGAACTCGTGGATGAACGTCGGCTGGATCAGGCGATCTTCGGCGACGGCTTCGAAGACCTCGGCCAGCAGCTTCCCTTTCTGGCCGCGGAACCGGTCCGGCCGCTCGGTGCCGATCCGCCGCGCGGCGGCGAGGAGCGAATCGGCGGATTCGAGCTCATGCGCCTCGACGGGCCCCTTCGGATGTTCCTTCGAGAACGCGAGCACCGCCTCCCGCATCGTGTAGCGGACAAACGGGGCGCGCCAGGAGATCTTCTGCTCCCCCCACGGCGTTCCTTCCGCTCCCGTGACCTCCGCCGCCATCCGAGAGAAGAGCTCCTCGGTGAGCGCCATGAGCGTCTCGGCGCGCGCGTACGCCTGGTAGAACTCGAGCATCGTGAACTCGGGGTTGTGGCGCGTCGAGATCCCCTCGTTGCGGAAGCTCCGGTTGATCTCGTAGACGCGCGGGATCCCGCCGACGACGAGCCGCTTGAGGTAGAGCTCCGGAGCGATCCGGAGGTAGAGCTCCATGTCGAGCGCGTTGTGCCGCGTCACGAAGGGCCGGGCTGCCGCGCCCCCGGCGATCGGCTGCATCATCGGCGTCTCGACCTCGAGATAGCCGCGGCCGTCGAGAAAGCGGCGCAGGAAGGAGACGATCTTCGCACGCCGCTCGAAGACCTGCCGGGATTCCGGGTTGACGGCGAGGTCCACGTACCGCCGGCGGTACCGCTCCTCCAGGTTCTGCAGGCCGTGCCACTTGTCGGGCAGCGGACGAAGCCCCTTGGCGAGGAACGCAATCGTCTCCGCCTTGACCGAGAGCTCCCCCGCGCGGGTCCGGAAGACCGGCCCTTCGACCCCGATCCAGTCGCCGAGATCGAGGAGCTGGTAGAGCGAGAAGCCGTCCTCGCCGACCACGTCGCGCTTGACGTACACCTGGATCTTCGTCGAGCCGTCCGAAATGTCGAGGAACCCGGCCTTTCCCGCCGTCCGGAGCGCGCGCACGCGGCCCGCGGTCGCGACCCGGTCAGGCTTCGCGTCGAGGAACGCGGCGTCGTGGCCCGCGTGCTCGTCGACGATCGAGGAGATCGGCCGGCTCTCGGGGAAGAAATTCGGGTACGGGCGGCGCCCGAGCGCGCAGATCGCCTCGAGGTTCTTTCGCCGGTTGCGGATCAGCTCGCTTTCGCCCGCTTCCGCGGGCGTGGTGTCGTCTTCCGCCATCGCCGCCGAAGGCTATCCCATCCGGGACGCGGGGCCAACGGCGAGAGGGCTGGCGGGGCGATGCATCGAGCCGGGTGGGCGCGTGCCGCCGTCCGGCGGCTAGACGTACGCTCTCCGGTACGCCTTCGCCGCCGGGCCGCCAGCCCGCGTCGGGCCGGGCTCGCGCCTCGCCCCGCCTTCGGGTTGTCCTCCGATCGAGCGCGGACCCCTGAAGCGTCGCAGAGACTCGCGGGACGATGTGTCAAGCCCGGCGGCCGCGGGCTCATCGCATCGCGG
Source organism: Thermoanaerobaculia bacterium (assembly GCA_035260525.1). NCBI lineage: Bacteria > Pseudomonadati > Acidobacteriota > Thermoanaerobaculia > Thermoanaerobaculia bacterium. Next base: position 2,136 of record DATFVB010000067.1, on the reverse strand, counting down.
ATAGCTTTCGCCGAAGTAACCGCGGCGAAAGCCCCGCGATGCGGGAGCGGGAGCGTCGGCGAGGGGGTGGCGGCCGCGCGGTCGAGTCGCTCGTTCGGCGAGCCGCGCCGGACGTCACGCGCCCCGGTCCCCCGAGCCAGCTCCCGCGACGGTTAGGGCTGGTTGACGTGGGACACCCAGCTGTCCCCCGAAATGTTGTCGACCGAGACGCCGTACGCGCTCCAGAAGAACCCGTCGGCGTTCGGCTTCAGCGCGAAGAAGAGGTTTCCGTAGTCGACGTCCGGAACGGCGGCCTGGATGACGGAATACGCCGGCACGGTGACGGCGAAGGAAGTCGTCTGGTTCTCCCCCATGACCTGGATCGCCCACGCATGGGAGACCTGGTCCAGGTTCACGATGCCGATGTTCGTGCGGGAGCCGGAATCGTTTCGGAGTCCGAGCCCGTAACCCAGCGTGTCGCCGATCGCGTCCATGAGGTCCACGGCGGGAAGGCCGAGCGAGACCTTCCCCGACGAGCCCGGCTGGAACGTCCAGATTCGCGATTGTCCGTCGAGCTCGGCCGTCGTGTCCGGATTGCCCTGCGAATCGACGCCGATGACGATGACCGCGCCGAAGCCGGACATCCCGAGCATCGAGGTGACGTAATCTTCGAGCGAGACCGTCGTGCTCCCCGGGATCGTGAAGTACTGGAGCGGCGCGTTCCCGTTGTCCACTCCCTGTGCGAGCCAGCCGACCGCGATGGTCTGGTCCGCGGAGCGATAGTTGGCGACCATCGCGTCGGAATGGAAGAAGGTTCCGTTCTTTCCCGCCACGCTGCCCCCGCCCTGGAACAGGAATGCCGAGAGAGTCGTGTCGTAGTAGATCGCCTGGCGCCTCGGGCCGGCGACGCTTCGGGCCGAGAGCGCCCGGACCCGGGCCATCAACTGCCCGACGGTCGCGCCGTCGGCGGCGGCGCGCGAGAGGCCGGCGGCGCGGGACCACGAAGCGGCGGAGAGAAGCATGGCGAGGGCAACGGAGAGAATCCTCACGGTATCCCCCTTTCGACGAAATACATTTCGAGAGATCTCACGCTACGCCCCCGACGCCCCGATTTCATGATGAGAACGAATCATTGAGCGCAAGCGGATTGCGACGAAAATGACCCGTCGATATACTCGACCGGTTCGATGAAAAAAGGCGTCATTCCCGCAGCAAAGCTTGAAGAAGGAGACACATGTCGAGCGTCGTAACCCGCGAATCCCTCGTCCCCGCCGCCCGGCCGGACCAGCCGATCGTCAACGATTTTTCGATCCAGGTCGCCACCGCCAACGGGTCCGGATCGCAGTCGTCGAACACGATCCTGATGCGGACGATCCACCAGATGGGGATCCCGGTCTCCGGCAAGAACCTGTTCCCGTCGAACATCCAGGGGCTCCCGACCTGGTTCACGATCCGCGCCTCGAAGAAGGGCTACATCGCCCGCCGCCGGGACGTGCAGCTTCTCGTCTGCATGAACCCCGAAACGGCCCACGAGGACGTTCGGACGGTCGCCCCGGGCGCCGCGGTCGTCTACGAGGAGTCGCTGAAGCTGAACGCGCTGCGCGACGACCTGATCTTCTATCCCGTGCCGTTCTCGAAGCTCGTCCTCGACCTCTGCTCGGACGGGAAGCTCCGGCGCCTCGTCGTGAACATGATCTACGTCGGCGTGCTCGGCTGGCTCCTCGGGCTCGACCCGGCCGAGATCGCCGAGGCGACCGGCAAGCAGTTCAAGGGCAAGGCCAAGGCGGTCGACCTGAACGTGGGCGCGATCGACGGCGGGTGGAAATGGGCCGCCGAGAACCTGCAGAAGCGCGACCCGTTCTGGCTCGAGCGCATGGACCAGGTGAAGGGGAAGATCATCATCGACGGCAACGCGGCCGCGGCGATCGGCTGCATGTTCGCCGGGGTCACGTGCGTGACCTGGTATCCGATCACCCCCTCCTCGTCGCTCGTCGAATCGCTCATCGATTACATGAAGGAGCACCGGATCGATCCCGAGACCGGGAAGGCGACGTTCGCCATCGTCCAGGCCGAGGACGAGCTCGCCGCGGTCGGCATGGTGCTCGGCTCCGCGTGGGCAGGGGCGCGCTCGATGACGGCGACGTCGGGCCCCGGCAT
>DATFVB010000066.1 GCA_035260525.1 Thermoanaerobaculia bacterium | reverse complement strand
ACCCGGAGCTTCCGGAGATAGATCGGGCTCTGTTCTCCTGCGGCAGGAGCGCCGCGTAGAGGAAATCGTTGACGGGCGTCGGCACGCCCGCTTCCCGTCCGAGCCGCACGACCGCTCCCGTCTGGTTCTCGAGCTCCGACGGCCGGCCCTCCTGGACGTCGCGCTGCATCGACGACGTCGCGTCCGGAGGGATCTGGCGCTCGAAGAACGCGAACGTCTTCTCGAAGGTGTCGGGCGGGATCGGGACGCCGCGGGCGCGGCCGACTTCCTGCGTCTCCCGCATGCATTCGCGGAGCATCGCGCGAGTCTGCGGCGTCGAACGGATGGCGCCGGCGTCGCTTCGGCTGAGCGACCCGACGCCGGAAAACGCCGCGATGAAGACGAACTTCTGCCAGAGCGCGACCCGCACGTCGTCGGGCGCCTCGACCGTGACGCCGCGGCATCGCCGGAACGCCTCGCGGAGGCGGTCGACGCGAGGGCTCGTGCCCCCCGTCATCTCCCCGAAGGCGAGCGACGGCTCGACCCCCGCGTGCCGCACGACTCCCGGCGCCGCGATGAAGCTCACGATCTTGCAGAGGCCCGGCAGCACGCGGTCCGTCCCCAGCTCCGCGGCGAGCTGGTCGGGTGCCTCGACTCCGTTCTCGAGGGGGATCGCGACGCCGTCTCCGGGCAGGAACGTCGCGATCGCTTTTGCCGCCTCCGGCACCTGCCACGCCTTGACGGAGACGACAACGGCGTCGACGGGCCCGACCGCGGCCGGATCGTCGGTCGCCTGCGCCGGAAATACACGAAAATCTCCCGCGACGCTGTCGACCGCCAGGCCGCGCTTCCGGATCGCCTCGAGGTGCGCGCCGCGGGCGATGAAGGTCAGGTCCTCGCCCGCCTCGGCGAGCCGGCCGCCGAAATACCCGCCGACGCCTCCGGTCCCGAAGATCGCGAATCGCATCGAGGAATTATCGGCGAAGTCAGAGGAGAGCTTCTCTCCCCGCCTTCCGTCGCTCGGCAATCATCTCTTCAGCGCCGTGTCCCAGTGGGTGACGACCGTGATCGGCGGCGCTGCGCTCGCGCCGACGAGAGTGTTGACGAGAAAGCGGCCGTCCGGCGCGACGTCGTAGGCGACATTGCCGGTATAGCGGGCGAGGGTCTGGAACAACGCCCTCGGCGCACCCACCGAAAAGGCCGGGCCGGTCTCGCACGGCGCGGCCATGAGCTTGCGATCGCCGGCGAGAAAGAAGATCTCCCTTCCGGTGCGCGACCAGACAGGCTGCACGCCTCCGCCGTTCGAGACCTGCCACCGCCCGCCCGGTCCCGGAAACGCGGTCACGTACGCCTCCCAGGTCCCGGACTCGTTCGAAGCGTAGGCAAGCCACTTTCCGTCGGGCGAGATGCGGCCATCGGTTTCGCTGGCGTCCGATCGAACGATCGGTTCGGGCGTCGCGCCCGCCTTCAGCGAGAGCCGCCAGAGATCGTATTTCGTCCTAGGATCAAGCCGCTCGAAAACGAGCGTCGAGCCGTCGGTCGACCAGTCGGTGGGGGATTTCGCTACCTCGGACGCGAGCACGGACCGCTCTTCGCCGGAGCCTTCGAATGACTTCATGAAGATGTCCGATGGTCCATTGCGATTGGTGTCGAAAGCGACGCGGGACCCGTCCGGAGACCAGACGGGATAGTGATTGACCGATTGGGAGAAGGTGAAGCGCGTCCCGCCGCCGCCCGTCATGTCGAAGATCCAGATGCTCGAGGCGCCGTTAGCCGGATCGATCCGGTTGGTGGCGAGGCGGCGGGCGTCGGGGGAGAGCCGCGGGTCCTCGTAATCTCCCGGCTCTCCTACCGAGCCGAGGAGCTTTCCGCCGCGATCGAACCAGTCGAGCTCCGAAACGGGGGGCAAGGGGCCATTTTGATAGACGAGGACGCCGTTGTCGGATACCGAGAAGGCGCTACTGGCCGTGTTCCGGTAGAGAAGGACGCGTGGAGCGATGGGGACCGTCGGGCCAGTCACCTGCCCGCGCTTCCAGTCGAAAGGCGCCGCCACGAGCGTGTCGTCGCGGACGTAAAGGATCTGTCCCGAGGGCGCGTATGCGAACGAGGAGCTCGCGAGGACGACCGAGGTCGCCCTCGTGGAATCGAGCGAGCCAAGACAGATCGCGCCATCCTGCCGCGAGGGGCTGTAGCTTGTTCCGAACCGCAGAAAGAGAAAGTGGCGCCCATCGGGGAGGAACTGCGGCCAGCGGTGGCTGCTCTCGTGTTGCGGGTCGACGAATCGGGTGACCGGGACGGGCGTGCCGCCCGAGGCCGGAACCCGGTACAGCGGATCGTAGGCTCCCGGCGAGAAGAGGATGACGCCGTCGCGGCTCCACGCGCCTCCCCGCCCCAGAACGGCGTCGCAGAGACTCTGGACCAGGCCTCCCGCCGTCGCGATTTTCTTCAATTTCCCGCCCGCGAAGAAGCCGATCGCGCGGCTGTCGGGGGACCAGAAGGGATAGCTCGCACCGTCGGTGCCCGAGAGGGGCCGGGCGTCGAGCGCGTTCAGGCCGCGAAGGTAGATCTGCTTCTGGCCCTCCGAGGACGTCGCCACGAAGGCGATCTGCGTTCCGTCCGGCGAGACGGTCAGCGGGCCCGCGTCGCGCCCGATCACGTTGAACGTGGCCTTCGTCGGCGCGTCGATCTGGAATCGGACGGGCCCTCCCGCTGCCGGAGCGGGGCGAAGCCGCGAAGCGGCGAACCAGACGGCGGCAGTGGCCGCGGCGCCGGCCGCCGCCCACCCGATTCCTCGAGGTCGCCGAGGCGGCGCGGCGGCTGCGGCCGTCGAGCCTCTTCCCGACTTTTCGGACAGGCGGCGGCGGACACCCGAGATCTCGCGCGCGAGGTCTCTCGTCGACGCGTACCGTTCGTCGGGATCCTTGGCGAGGCAGCGCTCGACGATCCAGCACAGCGGCGCGGGAACCGACGGGTGCGAGTCGGCGATCGGGGGCGCTTCGTCCCGCAGGATCGCCGCCAGGGTCTCGCCGCGCGTTTCCCGCCGGAACGGGAGCTCGCCCGTCAGCATCTCGTAGAGGATCACGCCGAAGGAAAACTGGTCCGATCGGTAATCGACCTTCCTTCCGCTCGCCTGCTCGGGCGACATGTAGGAAACGGTTCCCATGACCGCCCCGGCTTCGGTCTCGATCCGGTCGGATGTCGGCATCTGCGAGAGCTCGGCATCGGGCGTCTCGGCGAGCTTCGCGAGACCGAAGTCGGCGATCTTCGCGGCCCCGGACTTCGTGAGGAGGATGTTCTCCGGCTTCAGGTCCCGATGCGTGATTCCCTTTTCGTGCGCGGAGGCGAGTCCCGACGCGATCTGCTCGGCGATCTCGATCGCCTTTCGGACGGGAAGCGCGCCCTCGCCGAGGGGGGACCGCAGGTCTCCACCGTCGACGAGCTCGGAGGCGAAGAAATGGACGCCGTTCTGTTCCCCGACGTCGAACACCGTGACGATGTGCGGATCGGAGAGCGCGGACGCGGACCGGGCCTCCCGTTCGAACCGGCGCAGGTGGTCGGCGCTCGAAGCGGCGGTTCCCGAAATCACCTTGACCGCCACTTCGCGGCCGAGCCGCGTGTCGCGAGCCCGGTAAACCTCTCCCATGCCGCCCGCTCCCAGGGGAGACAGGATCTCGTAAGGGCCGAGTTTCGTTCCGGCGACGAGAGTCATTCAAACCTCAGGGCCGCCGTCACGATTCGAATCGTTGTCGCGGGGGAGTCACTCGCCAAGTCTACCTTCGTCGCAGGGAGGGCGCGCGGGGGCCTTCGGGGCGGCGGCGATGGGGAAACGGAGGTGCTTTCGCCGCCGGACCGCGCTTGCGCATCTCGGGATTCGGGGCGAGATGTGGTGAAATGCGGGCGCATGAAAAACCTCGCGGCTCCGACGGCGGGGACCTGGATGGGCCTTCCCGGGACGGTGATCTTCGCGCTCCTCGTGCTCGCGGCGATCCTCGCGTTCGCGTATTCCGCTTCCCGGCGCTTCCAGGCGCTGCTGGCGGGGAAGCGCGAAAACCGATTCGACCGGCTTCCGACTCGGTTGGGAAAGACGATCGAGTACGCGTTCCTGCAGCTCCGCATGTTCCGGGACCCGTACGCCGGGACGTTCCACATCCTGATCTTTTCCGGGTTCGTCGTCCTCACCGTGCGGACGACGGCGCTCGTCGTCGAGGGTTTCGCCCCCTCGTTTCAGCCGTTCTCCGGCACGCTCGGCCACGGCTACAACTTCGTCAAGGACGTGATCGAGCTCCTCGTCTTCGTCGGCGTCGCGATGGCGGCCTGGCGGCGGCTGTTCGCCCGGCCGAAGCGGCTCGACCCGTCGTTCGACGCGTGGTTCATCCTGTTCCTGATCGATCTGCTGATCGTGACCGACCTCGTCGCCGACGCCGCCCGGATCGCCCTCGACCCCGCGCGCGCGGGTTGGTGGTCGCCGGTGAGCGCTCCGGTCGCCTCCCTCCTCGGGGGGATGGCCCCCGCCGCGCTCGCGACCCTCTTTTCCGCCTGCTGGTGGGTGCACCTCGTCGACATCTTCTTCTTCGGCAACTACCTGCCGTATTCGAAGCACTTCCACATCATCGTGGCAATCCCGAACATCTTCCTTCAGAAGCTCGAGCCGATGGGGCGGCTTGCGACCGTCGACCTCGAGAACACCGAGACGTTCGGCGCGTCGAAGGTCGAGGACTTCACCTGGAAAGCGCTGCTGGACGGCTACACGTGCACCGAATGCGGCCGCTGCCGCGTCGTCTGTCCGACGGTCCTGACCGGCAAGCCGCTCGACCCGAAGAACCACATCACGACGTTCCGCGACGCGTTCTACGCGGAGACGCCGCGGCTCCTCGCGGAGGCCTCCGGCCGCGGGAGCGGTCCGGCCGCGGAGACGAAGCCGCTGATCGGCGGATGGATCTCGGAGGACACGATCTGGGCCTGCACGACGTGCGGCTTCTGCACGACCGCGTGCCCGGTCTTCATCATCCCGGCGGTCGACAAGATCGTCGAGATGCGGCGGCACCTCGTCCTCGACCGCGCCGAGTTCCCGAAGGAGATGCAGACGGCGTTCCGCGGCATGGAGACCAACGGCAACCCGTGGGGGATCGCCGCCGCTTCGCGCGGCGATTGGGTTGGAGACATTCCCGTCGTCACGATGGCCGAGGCGGAAAAGGGCAGTGTCGAGTACCTCTTCTGGGTCGGTTGCGCCGGGTCGTACGAGGATCGGGCGAAGAAAGTGTCGAAGGCGCTCGTCGAGATCCTCCGCGAGGCGGGCGTGACGTTCGCGATCCTCGGGACGGAAGAAACCTGCAACGGCGATTCCGCGCGGCGGATGGGTAACGAGTACCTCTTCCAGACGCTGGCGCAGCAGAACGTCGAGACGATGAACGGCTACGGCGTCAAGAAGATCGTCACGAACTGTCCGCACTGCCTCAATTGCCTGAAGAACGAATACCCGCAGTTCGGCGGCGACTACGAGGTGATCCACGGGACCGAGCTCGTCGCCGAGCTCATCGCACAGGGTCGGATCCGGATGCAGGGCGAGCTCTCCGAATCGATCACTTTCCACGATCCCTGTTATCTCGGCCGCTACAACAAGGTCTACGACGCGCCGCGCCGGATCCTCGAGTCGATCCCCGGCGTGACCCTCCGCGAGATGGAGCACTCGAAGGAAAAGGGGCTCTGCTGCGGCGCGGGCGGCGGCCGCATGTGGATGGAGGAGAAGCTCGGCGAGAGGATCAACCAGACCCGCATGAAGGAGATCGCCGCGATGGAGACCGACAAGGTCGGCGTCTCCTGTCCCTTCTGCATGGTCATGATCGCCAACGCGAAGGAAGAGATCCAGCAGGGGCCGCCCGCGTTCGACGTTTTGGAGCTCGCGCGCGCAGCGATGAAGGCGGCGGGTTGACCGTGGACTTCGGGGCGACGAAAAGCGTGCTGGCCGCGCTGGAGCGCGAGGGAGTCCGTTACGTGGTCTTCGGGGCGGCGGCGATCAATCTTCTCGGTCTTCCGCGCGCGACACAGGATCTCGACATTTTCGTCGACCCGGACAGGGAGAACATCGGGCGTCTGAAGTCGGCGCTCCGCTCCGTTTATCCGGACCCGAACATCGATCAGATCGATGCCGTCGAGCTCATGGGAGAATATCCCGCCGTGGAATACGTCCCCCCGACGGGGACGTTCCACATCGACATTCTGACCCGGCTCGGCGAGGCGTTCCGCTATCGCGACATCGAGTCGCAGAGGGTGCTCTTCGAAGGCATTCCGGTGACCGTCGCGACCCCGCGTATGCTCATCCGCATGAAGAAGGGCACGGTTCGCGCAAAAGATCACGCCGACGCGGCCATGCTCAGGGAACGCTTCAAGATCGAGGACGAGTGATGCCGATACGAAAGTTTCGAAGCATCGAGGAGATGAAGGCGCACTGCGACCTCTGGTTCGAGCCCGGTGACCCTCGCCTGTGGCGGGCGATGGAGGCCGTCTGGGGTTTCGCCCTCTCCGCCAGCGGGCTGCGGTTTCCGCCGGGTGTCTACAAGCACCGGACGCTCGAGGAATCCGACCGCCTGCGTGAGGAATGGGAGATCGCGTCGATCCAGCGGCGTCAGGCAGAGAATCGAGAAAAACCCGTCACAAAATAAGGCCGAACCGCCGTCGAGTCGAAATCGCCTGACGAAAGTGTCGCGCCAAGGGGGCACACGCGAACGGAAGCCATCCGCTTTCGTTGCCGGTCGAAGAGCGTCGCGAGGCCGGAAGTCTCGGAGGCGCGCACCCCCGGGATAGAATCGACATCGGAGGCCCGAAAATGCCCGGTTATCCCCAGTCCATCCTGTCCCTTTCCCGCGACGTCGTCGCGATGCAGATCCCTTCCGGCGAGCGGATCGCGCTGCCGTCGAAGACCCTCGTCCGGATCACCCAGACGCTCGGCGGCAATTTCACGGTCGAAGTCCCGTCCATCGGAGGACTCTTCCGCATCGAGGGGAAGGACGCCGATGCGCTCGGCGTCGAGATGCCGGAGGAGGCGAAGAAGGCCGCCGAGGCGACCGCCGGCGCCGGCCCGTCGTCGGCCGAAGGCGTCGAGAAGGCGGTCTGGGAACAGCTGAAGACGGTGTTCGACCCCGAGATCCCGATCAACATCGTCGAGCTCGGCCTCGTCTACAACCTGGAGGTCAAGCCCGTCGGCAACGGCTTCCGCATCGAGGTGAAGATGACGCTCACAGCGCCCGGCTGCGGCATGGGCGCGGCGATCGCCGACGACGCGAAGCGCAAGATCGAGTCGGTTCCCGGCGTCGCCGAGACCGACGTCGAGCTCGTGTGGGAGCCGGTTTGGGGGCCAAACATGATGAGCGAGGCGGCGAAATTAACGTTAGGTTTCATGTAAGTAAGGACGCGCGCCGATAACGTCGGCGCCGAGTTGAAGCGACCGCGGTCGCTTAATTCGGCGCGCACGTTGCCTCGTACCCCCCCGGTACGACTCGGCCGCGGATCGGACGCCCGCATCCCACCTCGCTCGCGTATAGCCGTGCGCGGTATCTATCCCGCTGAACTGGTCCAGGGTATGGTGGTCTTCCATGAGTCCGCCGCGGCGAAACTCACCGTCGGTTTCATGTTGCATGGACGCTGCTTCCACGCGGGGCCCTTCGCATCGCGGGGGACCCTTCGCGAAGTAACCGAGCGGAGGTCCCGCGATGCGGGAGCGGGAGCGTCGGCGAAGGGGGTGGCGGCGGCGCGGTCGAGCCGCTCGTTCGGCGAGCCGCGCCGCCGCCACGCGCTCCCGGTCCCCGAGCCAGCTCCCGCGATGGAAAACGGCTCAAACGGCGCAAATGATTCATCCTCATCAGGCCCGCATGCCTGTGGAAAAGCTACGGTTCGGGCATGCCAAACGGACGCTGGATCACTCTCGACGCCAACGAGGCGGTGGCCTCCGTCGCTCACCGGCTGAGCGAGGTCATCGCGATTTACCCCATCACCCCCTCCTCCCCGATGGGTGAATTCGCCGACGAGTGGTCCGCGTCCGGGCGGCGAAACCTCTGGGGCGCGGTTCCCCAGGTCACCGAGATGCAATCGGAGGCCGGCGCGGCCGGAGCCGTGCACGGAGCGCTCCAGGCGGGCGCGCTCTCGACGACCTTCACGGCGTCCCAGGGGCTCCTCCTGATGATCCCGAACATGTACAAGATCGCGGGCGAGCTCACGCCGTTTGCGATGCACGTCGCGGCCCGGACGCTCGCGACGCACGCGCTCTCGATCTTCGGCGACCACTCGGACGTGATGGCGTGCCGGCAGACGGGCTTCGCGATGCTCGCCGCGTCTTCCGTCCAGGAAGCGCAGGATCTCGCGGCCGTGGCGCACGCCGCCTCGCTTTCGAGCCGGGTCCCTTTCCTTCACTTCTTCGACGGGTTCCGCACGTCCCACGAGGTCGCGAAGATCGTCCCGCTTTCCGACGACGAGCTTCGAGCGATGGTCGACGAGCGGCTCGTCGCGGAGCACCGCCGCCGCGCGCTCTCGCCGGATCATCCCTTCATCCGGGGAACGGCCCAGAATCCGGACACGTTCTTCCAGGCGAGCGAGGCGGCCAACCGCTTCCACGACGCCGTGCCGGCCTTGGTCGAGCGGGCCATGGACGTTCTCGCGGAGCGCACGGGCCGGCGGTATCGTCTCTTCGACTACGCGGGGCATCCCGCCGCCGAGCGCGTCGTCGTCGCGATGGGCTCCGGCGCCGAGACGGCGGCCGAGACGGCCCGCCATCTCGAGGCGCTGGGAGAAAAAGTCGGCGCCGTCACGGTGCATCTCTATCGGCCGTTCTCGATCGAGGGCCTCGCCGCCGCGCTTCCGGCGACCGTCCGTTCGATCGCGGTCCTCGACCGGACGAAGGAGCCGGGCTCGGTGGGCGAGCCGCTCTTCCTCGACGTGCAGGGCGCGCTCGCCGAGGCGCGCGAGCGCGGGCTGACCGCGGCCGAACCGCGGCTGATCGGCGGGCGGTACGGCCTCTCCTCGAAGGAATTCACTCCGGCGATGGTGAAGGCGGTCTTCGACGAGCTCGGCAAGGAGACTCCCAAGAGGCGCTTCACGGTCGGGATCGTCGACGACGTCACGCATCTCTCGCTTCCCTACGACCCCGAGTTCGAGATCGAGCCCGCCGAGGTCACGCGCGCCGTGTTCTACGGCCTCGGCGCGGACGGCACGGTCGGCGCGAACAAGAACACGATCAAGATCATCGGGGAGGACACCGACAACCACGCCCAGGGTTTCTTCGTCTACGACTCGAAGAAATCGGGCGCCGCGACGGTTTCCCACCTCCGGTTCGGCCCCCGGCCGATCCGCTCGCCGTACCTCATCCGGCGCGCGAGCTTCGTCGCCTGCCATCAGTTCGAGTTCATCAAACGCGCCGACGTCCTGGACGTGCTCGAGCCGGGAGGCGAGTTCCTGCTGAACGCTCCCTACGGCCCGGACGAGGTCTGGGATCACCTGCCGCGTGAAGTCCAGGAGACGATTCTCGAGAAACGGCCGCTCTTCTACGTGATCGACGCCAACAAGGTCGCGCGCGAAGCGGGGCTCGGGGGCCGGACGAACACGATCCTCCAGGCGTGCTTCTTCGCGATCACGAACGTGATCCCCCAGGAGAACGCGATCGAGCGGATCAAGCACGCGATCGAGAAGACCTACGCGCGCAAGGGAAGCGAGATCCTGAAACGCAATTTCGCGGCGGTCGACGCCGCTCTGTCGAACCTCTTCCTCGTCGAGATTCCCTCCGCCGTGACCGGTCTTCCCAGGCCGCCGACCGTCCCCGCCGAAGCTCCCGAGTTCGTCCGGCGGATCACGGCGGTCCTGATGGAAGGGAAGGGCGACGCCCTGCCGGTCTCCGCGTTTCCGCCCGATGGGACGTGGCCGCTGGGAACCGCGAGCTTCGAGAAGCGAAACATCGGAGCCGAGATCCCGGTCTGGGATCCCGTGCTCTGCATCCAGTGCAACAAGTGCGTCCTGATCTGCCCCCACGCGGTCATCCGCGCGAAGGTCTTCGACCCCGCGCTCCTCGAAACGGCGCCCTCGACCTTCAAGTCGGTCGACTTCCGCGCCGCCGATTACGCCGGGATGAAGTACACGCTCCAGGTCGCGCCGGAGGACTGCACGGGATGCTCGCTCTGCGTCTCGTTCTGCCCGGCCAAGGACAAGTCCGACCCGCGGCGCAAGGCGATCGAGATGACGCGCCAGGCGCCGCTCCGGGACGCGGAGAAGGAGAACTTCGAGTATTTCCTCGGCCTGCCGGAGCCCGACCGCTCGCGCCTGCGCGTCCTCGACGTCAAGGGGAGCCAGTTCGCCCAGCCGCTCTTCGAATTCTCGGGCGCCTGCGCCGGCTGCGGGGAGACGCCCTACGTGAAGCTCCTGACGCAGCTCTTCGGCGACCGGACCCTCATCGCCAACGCGACGGGATGCAGCAGCATCTACGGCGGGAACCTGCCGACCACGCCCTACGCGGCCAACGCCTCCGGGCGGGGTCCCGCGTGGTCGAACTCGCTGTTCGAGGACAACGCGGAGTTCGGTCTGGGAATGCGGCTCGCGCTCGACAGCCTTTCCCAGCAGGCCCGCGACCTGCTGCGCGCCCTCGCCCCGGAGGTCGGCGAGGAGCTCGCCGGCGCGATCCTGGCCGCCGGAGGCGCGCCGGCCGAGATCGAGCCGCAGCGCGTCCGCATCGCGGCGTTGAAGGAACGGCTCGCGGCGATCGGCTCGGCCGAGGGCCGGCGCCTGGCCGAGATCGCCGACGCGCTCGTCCGGAAGAGCGTCTGGATCGTCGGCGGGGACGGCTGGGCGTACGACATCGGCTTCGGCGGGCTCGATCACGTGCTCGCGTCGGGGCGCGACGTCAACATCCTCGTGCTCGACACCGAGGTCTACTCGAACACCGGCGGACAGCAGTCGAAGGCGACGCCGTTCGGCGCGGTCGCGAAATTCGCGTCGGCCGGAAAGCGCTCGCCGAAGAAGGACCTGGGGATGATCGCGATGAGCACGGGCGCGGCCTACGTCGCTTCCGTCGCGATGGGCGCCCGCGATCACCAGACGTTGAAGGCCTTCCTCGAGGCCGAGTCGTACCCCGGACCGTCGCTCATCATCGCGTACAGCCACTGCATCGCGCACGGCTACGACATGGCGTACGGCGCCGACCAGCAGAAGCTCGCCGTCGAGAGCGGCGTCTGGCCGCTCTTCCGCTTCGACCCTCGCCGCGCCGAGGCGGGAGAGGCGCCCCTCTCGATCGACTCTCCGGCGCCGAAGGCGAGCGTGGCGGATTACCTGAAGAACGAGAACCGGTTCCGCGCCGTCGAGCGGACGGGCGCCGACGCCTGGAAGAAGATGGTCCTCGAGGCCGAGCGCATCTCGAAACGTCGCGAGGCACTCTACCGGCACCTCGCGGCGTTCCACGGCGGCAACGGGAACGGCGGGGGTCCCGCCGCGGCGTCCTCGTCCGCGTCGGCCGCCCCGAAGGTCACCTCCAGGGCGGGTTCGCCGGGCGGCTCGCCGGCTCCGGAAGGCGCGAACGAGGCCTGATGGACCTCACGACGGTCTATCTCGGCCTCGCCCTGCCCCATCCGCTGATGCCGGGCGCCTCCCCGATGGTCGACGACCTCGATACGGTCCGCCGACTCGAGGACGCCGGGGCGGCGGCGATCGTCATGCATTCGCTCTTCCAGGAGCAGATCGTGGACGACGAGGTGCGGCGGCACGTGCATCTGGCCGCGTTCGAACAGTCGAACGCCGAGGCTCTCTCCTACTTTCCCGGAGCGTCGGAGTTCGAGCTCGGGCCGGAGGAGTACCTCGAGCACGTCGCGCGGCTGAAGGATGCCGTCTCCGTGCCGGTGGTCGCGTCGTTGAACGGCACGTCTCCCGAGTCGTGGGTCGAATACGCGCGCCTGATCGAGCAGGCGGGGGCCGACGCGCTCGAGGTGAACTGCTACTTCCTCGCGACGGACCCGCTGGAGAACGGCGAGGACGTGGAGCGGCGGACGATCCAGGTCGTCGAGGCGGTCCGGAGCGCCGTGCGGATCCCGGTCGCGATCAAGCTTTCGCCGTTCTACTCGGCGTTTGCGAACCTCGCGCGCTCGCTCGACGAGGCGGGGGTCGACGGGCTCGTACTCTTCAACCGCTTCTACCAGCCCGACATCGACATCGAGAACCTCGAGATCCAGCCGAGCCTGCATCTGTCCGACTCTTCGGAGCTCCTCCTGCGGCTGCGCTGGCTCGCGATCCTCTCGGGTCGCGTGAACGCTTCGCTCGTGGTCTCCGGCGGCGTGCACACGGCGACGGACGCGGTCAAGGCGGTGATGGCGGGCGCCGACGCGATCCAGATGGTCTCCTCGCTCCTGCGCCACGGTCCCGAGCACATCGCCGTCGTGCGGCAGGAGATGGAGCGCTGGCTCGAGGACCACGAGTACGAGAGCCTCGCAGAGGCGCGGGGGAGCATGAGCCACAAGCACTGCCCCGACCCGGCCGCGCTGGAGCGGGCGAACTACATGCGGATTCTGCAGAGCTGGCGCCGCGGCAGCGAGTGGTAGAGGCGCGGACCATAAGGGTCGTTATACGAGTTCGTTCGACCCGCCCGCGGGCGGGTCGCCCGAACCCGTCTTCCAACCCTTCGGGCCGCGTCCCTGGTGGACGCATCTTGCGGCATGGCTCTTCCGGATCGCCCCGGCCGACGCAACCGAGTGACGCATTCGCATCTGTTGCCGCTTCCGTTCCGGCGCGATCCTGCCGGAAGGAAACGAGGGAGGGTGCCATGAGAACCTTCGAAGACTTCACCGAAGTTGCCGTCGGCAGCCGGACGCCCATGGAGGGGCTGGTCTCGGCCTGCCCGCGCTGCGGACGCTCCGGCATTCTCGAGCCTCTCGCGGATGGAGGTCGGGACTTCGTCCACGTCGAGAGCGAGGAAGTCATGGGGGACGGAATGCTGGTCGAGCCCATCGACTGGTGCCGGTTGACCGGCGTCTAGCCGGCGCGGCGATGCATCGAGCCGGGCGTGCGCGTGCCGCCGGCCGTCCGCACGACGTACGCTTCCGGTACGCCTTAGCGGCCGGCCGGTGACCCGCATCCCGCCGGGCTCGCGCCTCGCCGCGCCTCGACGTCGAATCTATTGAGATATGGACAGTCCTGTAATCTTTCGTTGGCTGGCGCGGCGACTTGTCGCGCCGAAGCGAAGCGAAGGCGGATGCATCGAGCCGTCCGCCTCCGCTCTCACGAGCTACGGCGCGATCGGCCGTGAGCTCGCGCGAACCGTATCGGCCGGTCGATGCCGATAGGATCGCGCCGAAGCTTCAGCGAAGGCGGAGGCGGGCGCGTGCCGCCGGCCGTCCGCACGACGCACGCTTCCGGTACGCCTTAGCGGCCGGCCGGTGACCCGCATCCCGTCCGCCTTCGCCGAGGCTTCGGCGGATCGAAGCGAGGACACCGCCTTCCGAGCCAAGAAACGTCATCGGCGATCGATCCGCCATAGCTCGTGAGAGCGACGGCGGACCGGGCTCGCGCCTCGCCGCGC
>DATFVB010000065.1 GCA_035260525.1 Thermoanaerobaculia bacterium | reverse complement strand
GCCGGCGGGCGCGGCGTACCGGAGCGTACGATAAGCCCGCCGGCCGGGCGCCCGCGTCCCGTATGACGACCCGTATGGCCGCGCTAGGATTGCAGCGATGATCGAGTCGCCCCGAAACGCCCGGGTCCAGTCGCTCCTCCGCGAACGCCAGGAAGGGCGGATCTTCGTCGTCGAGGGAGAGAAGTTCGTCCTCGACGCGGCGGCCGCCGGGTTCTCCTTCGAGGAGATCTTCCACGATGCCGGCGTGAAGCCCGGGCGTCTGGCGCGGCTCTCCGGCCAGAAGCCGACGCCGGTCGCGCGCGAGGTCCTGGCCCGGTTCTGCGACGCGAAGACGCCCCAGCACGTCGTGGGACTCGCGCGGCGAAAGGAGTCGTCCGCTCCGGAGATCCTCGCCCGACCCGGCCCGGCCGTCTATCTCGAGGGCGTTCAGGACCCGGGAAACGTCGGTGCCGTCGCGCGGGTCGTCGAGGCCGTCGGCGGCGCGGGGCTCCTCGTCTCGGAAGGATCGGCCGACTTCTTTCATCCGCGCGCGCTGCGCGGCTCCGCCGGGAGCCTGCTCCGCGTCCCCGCGGCATCGAACGTCGACATGAAGCTCGCCGCCGAGAGCGCGCACGACGCGGGCCGCGTCATCTGCGGGACGGCGGGACGCGGCGGGGAGGACCTCTTCTCGGCCGAGCTGCCGGAGCGGGTCCTCTGGGTCTTCGGATCGGAAGGCGCCGGGCTGTCCTCGAGAATCCACCGCCTCCTCGACCGCAAATACACGATTCCTCTCGCGGCGCCCGTCGAGTCGCTCAACGTCGCGGTCGCGGCCGGCGTGGCGCTCTTCACGGCTTCGCGGCGGCCGGCCTTCCGGACGCCGGCGCCGCCGGACGGCGGTCACTCGTAGACGCGGGTGTCGATCGTCAGCCGGGTGACGTAGACCGTTTCGCACGAACCGGGTCCTTCGTCCGTCCGCGACGTGCTCGTCCGCCACTGGAAGCCGGGGTCGTCGATCCCCGCGACGTCGACGAGCCATCCCTCCAGCCGCACGCGATCGCCTCCGGAAACGAGCGACGCGGCCTCGGCGAGCCGTGAAGTCGCCGGGATGACATGGGTGTTCGCCGAATGGGAGACGATCACGCCGCGATCGAGGCCGGGGCCGCGGTAGGAAAAGAAGTACCAGCGGTTCGCCTGCCGGAAATGAATCCGCCCGCGATAGGGCGGGGCCGCCACGGGGCCCCACGCCATCGCGTAGTCTTCCGGGATCAGAGCGGCCGCCTCTCCCCAACGATAACGGTCCTCGGCGACCACCAGGGCGGATTCGTCCCACGCGTATCGGGGGACGATCCGGAACCGTTTTCCCCGCGCCGAGACCTCGAACGGCGGCTGCTCGGCCGGCTGCTGGATCGGATCGGAAGAGACGTCGGGGACGGGAGCGCTCGCGTGCCGGAGGATCCGCTTCTCGACCGGATGCCGCAGGAGGGACCATCCCAGGAAGAGAGCGGCCGCCGCCCCCGCCCATCGGCCGGTCATCGGCCGCGAGCTCCCGCGGCGACGGTCATTCCTCGCGCGAAGGCGGGCGCGGCGGTTCGGGTCGCGGGACGGCAGCGCCGTGGCGGGGACCGGCGCCGGGCGGCGCCGGCCACGGCGGAACGGGCTTGCGCGCCGCGGCCGCCATCGGTTTGCGCGCCGGGGGCGCCATCGGTTCGCGCGCCGGGGGCGCGACGCTCTTCTTCTGCCGGTTCCCGATGGACTTACGCGCCACCGCTCTCCTCCTCGCCGAAGACCTCCGCCTCGAAACCGTAGATCTTCGCGCCCGGGAGCTTCCAGGCGTTGTCCGGCAGCCCCGCCTTCTGCGAGACGGCACCGAGGAACTGCTCGCGGGAAAACCCCCACTCGGTGGCGACCTGCGGGAGCAGGAGCCCGCGCCGCGCTCCCAGCTCGAGGATGATCCCGTGGCGGCCCGGCTCGACCTCCTCCGCCGTGATGAGACGCGGCGGCGTGAGGACGGACACCTCGAGCGACACCGACGGCCATTCCTCTTTCGTCACCGGGGGGAACCGCGGGTCGCGAAACGCGGCCTCCCGCGCGAAGCGCGAGACCGTCTTGGCGATCCCCTCCTCGGCCGTCAGCGTCCCGATGCACCCGCGCAGGTCCTCGCCGATCTTGAGCGTCACGAACACTCCGTGGCTCGGGTCGTCGGGATGCGGCCGCTCGAGGAGAGCCGGCGGCGGCTGGCCGTCGAGAGCCCGCTCGATCGAAGAGCGCGCGAGCCGCAGCAGGTCCCGTCCGTACGCGGATGCGATCATGGCCTTCCTCCCGCGGCCGCGGGCGCCGCTCCCGGCGTCGGCGGGCCCGCTCCGGCAACTTCGAAACGCCCCGACGCGAAATCGAAGACCTTCTCCTCGAAGGCCTCGAGGTGCCCGCGGAAGAAGTGGTCGGCCTCCGCCAAGAGCTCGAGGCGGGCATGGGTGAACCGGCTCCTCGCCGCCGACGCCAACCCGGCGGGATCGGCGAATTCGTCGCGTTCGCCGGAGATCAGGAGAGCGGGCTTCTCGATGCGCTCGACGGTCTCGAAATTCCATCGCGAGAGCGGCAGGCCCGCGGCGATCAGCGCCGCGACGCGGGCGTCCGGTTCTCCCGCCGCGAGGGCCACCGTCGAGCCGAAGGAGAACCCGGCGGCGATCGCGGGAAGTCCCGCGCGCCGCTGTGCCTCGTCGAGCGCGGCGAGGAAGTCGTTCGTCTCTCCGCGGCCGAAGTCATGGACGCCCGAAGACCCGCCGACCCCCCGGAAGTTGAACCGCATGACGCCGAAACCGGCGCGAGACAGGGCGCGCGCGAGCCGGAAGACGACCTTGAAATGCATCGTCCCGCCGTGCATCGGATGCGCGTGCGCGACCACCGCGCATCCGCGATGCTCGCCTTCCGGCTCCTTCCAGAGCGCTTCGAGCGCGCCGGCCGGACCGGCGATCGTGATCGGACGGAGCGCACCGCGCGGCATGACCCGATTGTAGCGCCCGGCGGTTGCGTAAATTTCAAGCATCAAATTCCAAATTCCAACAAATTCCAGGCTCCAAGGTTCACACGGAGGAGTTCTCCTCTCGCCGACGTCTCCCGCGCCGGGCCGCGCCGCTGATCGTTTGGAATTGGGACCTTCCTGGAATTTGAAAATTGGGATTGGAGGCTTCGCGACGAGTTTCGTCGCCGGTCCTTGTCGCTCGCCCGGGTTTCGACCATAATCGCCTTCCCTTTTTTTCGGGCGAAAGGACGTCGCGGAATGGACGGAAAGAAGAAGATCGTGCACATCGTCGGGACCGGGACGATCGGCGAGCCGCTGATCGGCCTGTTCACCGATTTCTCCCGCCACCTCGGCATCGACGAGCTGACGTTCCACAAGCGCACGCCGATGACGACGGAGAAGGCCAAGGTCCAGCACCTCATCTCCCGCGGCGCGAAGCTCGCCGTCGATGACGACAAGGTGGCGGACTTCGAGGCGCTCGGCCACAAAGTCTCGTACACCGCGATGGAAGCGCTCGACCGGGCCTCCGTCGTGATCGACTGCACGCCGGCCGGCAACGAGAACAAGAAGGTCTACGAGACGATCAAGGGGCCGAAAGGGTTTCTCGCGCAGGGGTCGGAATTCGGTTTCGGGAAAATGTACGCGCTCGGGATCAACGACGAGGCCCTCGAGACGGGGAAGGACCGGTTCATCCAGATCGTCTCCTGCAACACGCACAACATCGCCGTGATCGTCAAGACGCTGGCGTCCGAGGGGAAGGAGCTCACGCTCGAGCGGGCGCGGTTCGTTTGCATGCGCCGCGCCAACGACATCTCTCAGGATTCGGGCTTCCTCCCCGCCCCCCAGGTCGGCAAGCACGACGACCCCAAATACGGGACGCACCACGCGCGGGACGCGTCGCACCTCCTCCAGACGCTCGGATGGAAGCCCGAGATGTTCTCGTCGGCGGTGAAACTGAACACCCAGTACATGCACGCGCTCTGGTTCGACCTGAAGGTGAGCCGCCCGACGACGCGCGACGAGATCACCGCGAAGTTCCGCAGGAACGACAAGATCGCGCTGACGGAGCGGCGCTCGGCCAACCAGGTGTTCTCCTTCGGCCGCGATCACGGATATTACGGGCGCCTACTGTCGCAGACGGTGATCTCGACCCCCACCGTCACGATGCCGTCGGACCACGAGATCGTCGGGTTCTGCTTCACGCCGCAGGACGGCAACTCGCTCGCTTCGTCGATCGCCGCCGCGCTGTGGCTGATGGAGCCGGAGAGCGATCCGTGGCAGCGCATGGATCCTCTGAAGCGCTTCTTCTTCCAGGAGATCTAGCAGGCTGCTGAAAAACGAATCCGGGCGGCGTGTCACGAGTCTTGCCGATCGCTCGCAGGACGGCGCGGCGCTCCAGCTCGACGAGGCTTGGCGCCGGACCCTTACAACGCGCGAACGGCAAGACTCGCCACCAGAAGGTTGCGGCGGCGCAGGCCCGCCTGCTTCGTTGCCGCGCCTAAAGATGTGGCCGAACACGCCCGAGGCG
>DATFVB010000064.1 GCA_035260525.1 Thermoanaerobaculia bacterium | reverse complement strand
CGAGCAGCGCGTCCGCGGCGCCGGCGAAATCTCCGGGCCCCGCCTCGCCGAGCGCCTGCGGGCCCATCGGAGTCACGCGCTCGATCGCGAGGCAGCCCTCGACGACGAGGAGGAAATCGGGCGACGGATCGCCCGCGGCGTAGATCCGCTCTCCTTTTTTCGCTTGCTTCGGGCGGGCGAGCTCCGCGATCTCGGAGAAAACCCGGTTCGAAGACGCGTGCGGCGCGACCGACTCGTCCACGTCGAAGGCGAGGCGAAGGAGCTCGTCGGCTTCCGCCGTGAGGCCCCCCTCCTCGGCGGCACGCGCGGCGCGCTTCAGGCGCGAGGCAAAGTCTTCGGGAGGAGACATGCGGTTGGCCAAGATCTTACGCCGGGAAGGCTCCCTCACCCGCCGGACGCCGCTTCGAGCGGCGTCCGGCGACCTCCGCCTTCGCCGTCGGGCTTCCTCCTTCGCTGAAGCTTCGGCGGGACGAGTCGGCGCGACAGGTCTCCCGCCGGGAGAGGTGAGCGCGGGTCCGTCATTGCGAGGAGCAGCCTGCCGCGCCGTCGCCTTCGCTGTTCCGAGCTTCGGGTGACGCTCCGCTCGCAATGACGGGGAAGGGGGCGGAGAACGCTTGCACCGGTCGTCCGGTGCGGATGCAAAGGAATCATTCGCGCCGTTGCGCGACGATCCATTCGCGCCGTTGCGCGACGATCCATTCGCGCCATTGCGCGACCTTCGGAGATCATGTAATTTTCGAGCTCCGATGACGACCGCCACTTCCGCCCTGAAACGCACGCCGCTCTACGACATGCACCGGCAGCTCGGGGCGAAGATGGTCGACTTCGGCGGCTGGGAGATGCCCGTCGAGTACTCGGGGATCCGCGAGGAGCACCGCGCCGTCCGCGAGCGCGCCGGGCTCTTCGACGTCTCGCACATGGGGGAGTTCGAGGTCGAGGGGAAGGACGCGCTCGCGTTCCTTCAGCGCCTCACGACCAACGACGTCGGCAAGCTCGCGGTCGGGCGCATCCAGTACAGCGCGATGCTGACTCCGCGCGGCACCTTCATCGACGACCTTCTCGTCTACCGCCGCGGCGAGGACCGGTACCTCCTCGTCGTCAACGCGGGGAACACGCCGAAGGACTTCGCGCACGCGCAGGAGATCGCGAAGGGGTACGACGTCCGACTGACGAACGCGTCGGACGACTACGCGCTGCTCGCCCTCCAGGGACCGAAGGCCGAGGAGATCCTCGCGCCGATGACCAACTCCGATCTCTCGGCGATCCCGTACTACGGCTTCGTCGAAGGCGCCGTCTCCGGGGCTCTCGCGATCATCTCGCGCACCGGATACACGGGGGAGAAGGGATTCGAGCTCTACGTCGACCCCGGCGACGCGCCGCGTCTCTTCCGCGAGATCCTGGACGCCGGACGGGCGTCGAACGTGCTTCCCGCCGGCCTCGGCGCGCGCGACACGCTGCGGCTCGAGGCGAAGATGGCGCTCTACGGCCACGACATCGACGATACCGTGACGCCGCTCGAGGCCGATCTGGGCTGGATCGTCAAGATGGGGAAGGGCGATTTCGAGGGGCGGGAAGCGCTCGCCCGGCAGAAGGAGCAGGGGCTTTCGAAAAAGCTCGCCGGCTTCGAGCTCGTCGACCGCGGCATCGCGCGGCAGGGATACGCGACGAAATCCCCTTCCGGCGCGGGCGTCGTGACGTCCGGGATCCCGTCCCCCACGCTCGGGAAGTCGATCGGCCTCGCCTATCTTCCGATCGCCGACACGGCGATCGGCACCGAGCTCACCATCGACCTGCGCGGGCGTCCCGCGCGCGCGCGCGTCGTCGAAACGCCGTTTTACAAGAGAGAAAGGGCGTCATGAAGTTTCCCGATGACCTCCACTATTCGAAGAGCCACGAATGGGTCCGGATCGACGGCGCGATCGCGACGGTCGGCATCACCGAGCACGCGCAGAAGGAGCTGGGGGAGATTGTCTACCTCGAGCTCCCCGAGGTCGGACACGTCTTCGACTCGGGGCAGGAGTTCGGCACCGTCGAGTCGGTGAAGGCCGTTTCCGAGCTCTTCACGCCGATCGCCGGCGAGGTCACGGAAGTCAACACGCAGGCGGTCGAGGACCCGGCGGCGGTCAACGAGGACTCGTACGGGGACGGCTGGCTCGTGAAGCTCAAGCTCTCGACCGACGACGTCTCCGACCTCATGGACTCCGCGGCGTACGAGAAGTACGTCAAGGAAGAGTCGGAAGAGCATTGATTCCGGGGAAGCGCTGATCCCGTGAAGTTCCTCCCTTCGAGCGACGACGAGCGCGCCCGGATGCTCGCCGCGATCGGCGTCGGCAAAGTCGAGGACCTCTTCGAGGACGTGCCCGAAGCGGTGCGGACGACGAAGAAGCCGCCGCTCGGCCGGCCGCTCTCCGAGATCGAGGTCCGCCGCGAGCTCGGTTCGGTTTCGTCCCGAAACGCCCACGCCCGCACGCACGCCCACTTCCTCGGCGCCGGCTGCTACCACCATTACGTCCCGGCGATCGCCGACCAGACCCTCTACCGCGAGGAGTGGCTCTCCTCCTACACCCCCTACCAGCCCGAGATCTCGCAGGGAACGCTCGTCTCGATCTTCGAGTGGCAGACGCACATGGCGCTCCTGACCGGGATGGAGGTCGCCAACGCCTCGCTCTACGAGGGAGCGACGGCGCTCGTCGAGGCGCTCCTCATGGCGAGCCGGCTCGCGAAGGGGCGCCACCGCGCGGTCCTCTCGAAGAACATTCATCCGGAGTACCGCGAGACGGTCCGAACGTATTTCCACAATCTCTCGTTCGAGCTCGTCGAGGTCGACGACGCGGACCTCGCGGCCTCCTGCGACGCGCAGACCTTCGCCGTCGCCGCGCAGTCTCCCGATTTCTTCGGCCGCGTGCGCGGATGGAACGAAGCGCGCGACGCGGCGTCGTCCTGCGGCGCGATGGCGGTCGGCGTGGTCGCCGAGGCGATCTCGCTCGCGCTGCTGTCGCCCCCCGGCGACGCGGGGCTCGACATCGCCTGCGGCGAGGCGCGATCGCTCGGCGTCCCGATGTCGTACGGCGCGCCCGCGCTCGGGTTCCTCGCCTGCCGCGACGCCCACAAGCGCCAGATGCCCGGGCGCCTGGCGGGGGAGACCGTCGACGCGGAAGGGCGCCGCGCGTTCTGCCTGACGCTCTCGACGCGCGAGCAGCACATTCGCCGCGAGAAGGCGACGTCGAACATCTGCACGAACCAGGGACTGATGGCCCTCTGCTCGAACGTCTATCTCTCGCTCATGGGGAAGGCGGGGCTTCGGGAAACCGCGATCCAGTGCGCGTCGAAGGCCGAGTACCTGAAGGAGAAGATCGCCGCGGTTCCCGGCTTCGCGATCGCGACCGACGGACCGACCTTCAACGAGTTCGCGGTGCGCGGGCCGAAACCGGCCCGGGAGGTCGTCGCCGCGCTGGCCGAGAAGGGGATCCTCGCGGGCGTTCCGCTCGCGCCGTGGTACCCGGAGCGCGACCGCGACTTCCTCGTCGCCGTGACGGAGATGAACACCCGCGCCGAGATGGACGTCTACGCGGCCGAGCTCGCGAGGCTGAAGTGAAGTCGCGCGACGAGGGGCTGATCTTCGAGCGGTCGCGTCCCGGCAAGCGCGGTTACTCCCTTCCGCCGCTCGACGTGCCGGAGAAGATCGGCATTCCGGAGGCGCTCCGGCGCGGAGAGATCGAAGGGGAGACGGAGGTTTCCGAGGTCGACGTCGCGCGCCACTTCACGCGGCTCTCGCGGATGAACCTCGGGATCGAGGACGGTCTCTACCCGCTCGGCTCCTGCACGATGAAGCACAACCCTCGAATCAACGAGGAGATGGCGCGGCTGCCGGGCTTCGCGGCCTCGCACCCGTACGCCCCGGAAGCGCTGTCACAGGGGAACCTCGCGCTGATGTGGCGGCTCGAGCGGATCCTCGCCGAGCTCACCGGCCTCGCGCGCGTCACACTGACGCCGTGCGCGGGCGCCCAGGGAGAGCTCGCCGGGATCCTGATGATCCGAAAAGCGCTCGAGAAGCGCGGCAACCCCCGGAAGTACGTCCTCATCCCCGACTCGGCGCACGGGACGAACCCGGCGACGGCGAGCTTCGCGGGCTACCAGGTCCGGGAGCTCTCGTCGAACGCGAACGGGCGGCTCGACCTGCACGTCCTCGAGGAGGCGATGACCGACGAGGTCGCCGCGCTGATGATGACGGTGCCGAACACGCTCGGGATCTTCGAACGTCGGATCGGCGAGATCGCGGAGATCGTCCACCGGAAGGGGGGATTCCTCTACGGGGACGGCGCGAACTTCAACGCGTTCGTCGGCCTCGCGAATCCCGGCCGCATGGGCATCGACGTGATGCACATGAACCTGCACAAGACGTTCTCGACGCCGCACGGCGGAGGCGGTCCGGGCGCGGGACCCGTCGCGGTCGCCGAACCGCTCGTCCCCCACATGCCCGTGCCGACGATCGAACGCCGCGAGGACGGGAGCTTCCGGCTCGACGCCGACCGGCCGGAGTCGATCGGTCGGCTGCGTTCCTTCTCGTCGCAGTTCGGCGTTCTCGTGCGGGCGCTGTCGTACATCCTGTCGTACGGCGAGGAGATCGGCGAGGTCGCCAGGAACGCGGTCCTGAACGCGAACTACATCCGGGCGCGGCTCTCGGACCTCTATCACCTGAAGTACGACGCGCCGACGATGCACGAGGTCGTCTTCTCCGACAAGCGGCAGGCCGAGCACGGCATCCACAACGGCGACATCGCCAAGCGTCTCATGGATTTCGGATTCCCGCCGCCGACCGTGTCGTTCCCGCTGATCGTCCCGGGCGCGCTGATGATCGAGCCCACCGAGACGGAAGGAAAGCCCGAGCTCGACCTTTTCATCGAGGCGATGCGGACGATCGCGCAGGAGGCGCGCGAGAACCCCGGGATCTTCGCGGGCGCGCCCTACACGACGCCGGTGCGGCGCGTGGACGAGGTGCGCGCGGCGAAGAATCCCATATTGCGCTGGCGCCCGACCCGCTGACGACGGTCCGTTCCTTGCTCGCGCAATAGCGCCGAGTTGAAGCGGCAGAGCCGCTTAACTCGGCGGGGAGGCCGGGAGCGGCTTCCATAGTCCACGATTCATTGCGGTCGTGACGGCGAGGCCGCCGGCGGTTTCGGAAAGAGCTTGTTCCCCAGCCACCAGGACAAAAGCGCGATCGCGACACCGCCGTAGGCGTCGATGAGGTAGTGATATCCGGAGACGACGGATCCGATCACGATGAGGGCGAGGAAGACGACGTTCCAGACGAACCACCGTTTCGAGATCGCGCGGCTCGCGAGCGCGAGAAGAAGGACTTCACCGACGTGGAGGCTCGGAAACGCCGCCACCGAACCGAAACGCACGATTCGCCGTCCGAGGGGGTCGTTGACCAGAGACGAAATCTCGAGAAAGAGCTGGTGCTGAATCGACCGCGTGATCGGCATGTGGGCGAGCGGCGACCGGAAGTCGTTCGAAAAGACGAATACCGGACCCCACGACGGGAAGGCGAGATAGAGGATCGCTCCGAACATCCAGAGAAGCATGTAAGAGGAGCCGAGCACGAATCGCATTCGATGGGAGAGCAGCGCGAAGCAGGCCGCGGTCGTTCCCACGATGAAGAAGTAGTACGCGGCCGAGTAGGCGATGTCGAGCCCGTGAAGGAAGATCGGATTCCGAAACAGGGCCACGAGGAAACGGCTCGGGCTGATGCCGAAGTGAAGGGCCTGGTCCCACGCGGAGAGCTCGAGGTCCCACGTCCGCGGATTGATCAGGAAGATGAAGCTTTTGAGCAGGAAGTGAACGGGCAGCGTCAGAGCGAGCACGGCCCCGATCCTTCCGAGCACCGCCATGTCTTCTCGCGGAGTGCTGTCGGATCGGCGGCGGCGGACGAGCCGGGAGAGAAAATAGGCGAGCAGCACGATCGGGCCGAAGAAGGTCAGGTAGGCCTGCCAGAGCGCACGCCGCGGATACGTCACCGGAAGCCGCTCGAGCAGGACGACGCCGGCGACCACGTAGATCAACGCAATGATTTCGTGCGGGAAGGGCCGCGGCCGGAGGGCGCGGAGCGCGAGATCGCGGTCGGAGGACTCCGGCGGGGAGACGATCAAGACCGCGTGACTATAGCGTGTGGATGCATCGCGCTCTACCCGGCGTCGCCACCGTAGAATCGCGGCCGTGACTTCCTTCCTTCTCGACGGCCCGAAGCACGCCAAGCTCACGGTGGCGCTCGCGCACGGCGCGGGTGCGCCGATGGACTCGCCGTTCATGAACGAAATCGCGCAGGGAATCGCCGCGGGGGGCTTCCGCGTCGCGCGCTTCGAGTTCCCGTACATGCACGCGCGCCGCGAGGGGGGGAAATCGGGCCCTCCCGACCGGGAGGCGGTGCTTCGGGAAGTCTGGCTCGACGCGATCCGCGAGCTCGGTCCGGAACGCCTCGTCGTCGGCGGCAAATCGCTCGGCGGGCGGATCGCGAGCCTCGTCGCCGACGAGGCGGGCGTCCGCGGCCTGCTCTGCCTCGGCTATCCGTTCCATCCGCCCGGAAAGCCCGACCGGCTCCGCACGGCGCATCTGCGTGATCTCGCCACACCCGCGCTCATCCTGCAGGGAACGCGCGACCCGTTCGGATCGCCGGACGAGGTCGGCGGGTACCGGCTCGGTCGATCGATTCGCGTCGTCTGGGTCCCCGACGGCGATCACTCCTTCAAGCCGCGCGCGAAGAGCGGGCGGACGGAGGGGGAGAACCGGGAGTTCGCGGCCGCGCAAGCGCGGCGGTTCCTCGCGGAGCGGGCGGCGGCCTGACGCTCCGGGGCCGCGTCGGCGCGGCGCCGCGTGTTATCGTTCCTTCCGCAATGTCGGAAGTCGTCGTGCGGAAATGCCCGCTTTGCGGCGGCGAGATGATCAAGTCGAACAAAAGCTGGCATCTCGTGTTCATGCCGCCGTGGACGGGCTTCCTCTCGATCGGCGGCGCGAGGAACAAGGCGTATCCGTGGGCGTGCATGGGCTGCGGCGTCGTCCTCATGTACCTCGAAAACCTTCCGGTCCTCGCCGCCGACTATCGCAAGAACAGGGAAGCGAAAGCCAAGCTCGGGAGCGTTCCGGCGATCAACGCCGTCGAACCATGAGCCCGGCGGCCCCGGGGATCCGATATCTCGACGGCACCCGCCTGCGCCGTGCCATGATCGCCGGCGCCCGATTCGTGACCGAACGCGCGGAGCCCTTGAACCGCATCAACGTCTATCCCGTACCGGACGGCGACACCGGAACGAACATGGCGATCACCTTGACGCGGATCGCGCAGCGGGCGGCCAATGGGAGCGAGCGCGACGCGCGATCGGCCGCGGCGTCGATCGCCGACGAGGCGGTCGCCGGCGCGCGCGGGAACTCGGGCGCGATCCTCGCCCAGTTCCTCACCGGTTTCTCGGAAGCCGTGCCCGAGAAGGCGCGGATCGACACGGGCGAATTCGGCCAGGCCGTGCTCCGCGGGGCGGAGTCGGCGCGGAGCGCGATCCAGCGGCCGCAGGAAGGGACGATCCTGACCGTGCTGAAAGACTGGGCGTCCGCGGTCGTCGCCCAGGCGGCGCACGCGCGCGACTTCGGCGCGCTCCTCTCCGACTCGCTGAAATCCGCGCGCGACTCGCTCGCGCAGACGCCGGAAAAGCTCGCGATCCTGAAGAAATCGGGAGTGGTCGACGCCGGCGCGCAGGGCTTCGTCTACCTGCTGGAAGGAATCGTCCGTTACATCCGCGACGCGGCGCGCCGGGCGCTGCCGGAGCCGCCGGAGAACGCCGCGGCGGCGGTGTTCGACCGCTCCCCGGAGTCGATCATGTTCCGGTTCTGCACGGAGGCGCTCCTCGAAGGCGCGTCTCTCGACCGCGACGCCCTCCGCCAGAAGGTGGCTCTGCTGGGGGATTCGGTCGTGATCGCGGGAAGCCCGGCCCGTCTTCGCGTCCACGTCCACACCAACGAGCCGGAGATCGTCTTCACGCAGCTCGCCGAGCTCGCGACGGTCGCCCAGACGAAGGTCGAGGACATGCGGCGGCAGCACGAGCAGCGGTTCGACCGGAACCGGTCCTCGCGCGTCGCGGTCGTGACCGACTCCGCGTGCGATCTTCCGGACGCGATCCTCGAGGAGCTCGACATCCACTTCGTCCCGCTTCGGGTCCATTTCGGGATGGAGAACGCGCTCGACCGGGTGACGATCCGGACCTCGGAGTTCTACGCCCGCTTCGCCGTCGAGAAGGAGTACCCGAAGACCTCACAGCCGCCCGCCGCCGACTTCCACCAGCTCTACGAGTCGCTGGCGGAGCACCACGGATCGGTCGTCTCGATCCACCTCTCCGGAGCGCTCTCCGGGACGTTCCAGGCGGCGGTCAACGGCGCGCGGGGGATCCCCGACACGGAGATCCTGGAAGTCGATTCGAAGAACGCCTCGATCGCCGAAGGGCTCGTCGTCCGCGCCGCCGCGGAAGCCGTTCAGGCGGGGGCGACGGCCGAGGAAGCGGCGCAGGTCGCGCGCGATGCGGCGAGCCGGGTCCGGCTGTTCGTGGCGGTGCCCACGATCGAGCATCTCGTCCGCGGCGGACGGGTGTCGGCGGGAAAAGGGCGGATCGCCCGCGCGCTCCATCTCCTCCCGGTCTTGACGATCGGGCCGGACGGGAAGGCGCGCCCGGCCGGGATGGGGCTCGGCTATCGGCGCGCCGTCCGCAAGATGATGCGTCATCTCTTCGAGGCCGCGGGTCCCGGGGACCGCCACCGCTTCGGCGTCGTCCACGGCGACGCGCTCGCCGAGGCCGAGATGCTCGCTCGCGAGATCCGCGCGCGTTACCCGTCGTCGGACGTGATGATCCTGGAGTGTTCGCCGGTGCTGGGCGCGCACGGCGGTCCGGGAGCGCTCGGGGTAGCGGTGCTGCCCGCTTCGTAAACGGAGGCGCGGACCATACATCGAGCCGGGCGGGCGCGGACCGCCCGCGTCGCCCTCCGACGTACGCTTTCGGTACGCCTGCGGGCGCCGCGCGGCGGTCCGCATCCCGCCGGGCTCGCGTCTGGCCGCGCCTGCGGTTTAGGAGCGCTGAAAGTGCCGGCCGGAGTGTTTAGAAAACGTCGGGGCGCGGTCAGACGTGCGGGAAGGCGGGTTCGGGCGAGCCGGCCCGCGGGCGCGGCGTACCGGTGGCGTACGTTAAGCCCGCGGGCGGCTCGTACGGACCCGTATGACCGCGCGTATCACCGCGCCTGCTACAAAGGACTTCGGACCGTTGGAATGGAGTCCCCGAACGAGATCCCGCGCGCCATCTCCACGACGAACGCTTCGACCGAGGAGAAGCGTTCCGCGGGATCCTTCGCGAGGGCGCGGTGGACGGCGGCGGCGGCGACGGGTGAGAGGTGCGGGACGGTGTCGTCGAGGGGCGCGGGCTCGGTCTGCGTGTGGGCGAGCGCGGCCGCTCCCAGATCTCCTTTGACGGCGAACGGCAGCGTCCCGGCGAGCATCTCGTAGGCGACGATGCCGAGACTGTACTGGTCCGAGCGCGCATCGGCGGGCGCCCCCCGGAAGAGCTCGGGGGCCATGTACGCGGCCGTGCCGAGGACCATGCCGGCGCGGGTCGGGTGGAGCGGAGTCTCCTGGGCCTCTTCGGTCAGCTTTTCGAGACGCGCGACCCCGAAGTCGAGGACCTTCGCGGGGACACGCGCGGCGCCCGAGCCGGCGAGCACCATGATGTTGTCCGGCTTGAGATCGCGATGGATCACGCCGGCGGCGTGCGCGAGATCGATCGCCTGGGCGATCGGCGCGAGGATCGCGGCGACCCGGGCGGGCGCGAGCTTCCCCTCGCGGCGGACGAGCGCGGAGACGGCGCTCCCTTCGAGGTACTCCATCACGAGGAAGGCGTTCCCCGACGGCAGCACGCCGAAGTCGAAGACGGTCACGATCGCCGGATGGACGAGCTGCGCGATGATCCGGGCCTCGCGCTCGAAGCGCGCGCGGATCTCCCGGTCCTGCAGCAGGTGCGCCAGGAGCACCTTGATCGCGACGGGGCGCGACAGCCTCTTCTGGACCGCGAGATAGACCGATCCCATTCCCCCCTGCCCGAGGAGCTGCCGGAGCTCGTACTTGTCCTCGATGCAGAAGGGCGTCGCGTCGTGCGCGAAGAGCGTCGCGTCGTCCCGGGGACAGGTTTCGGCGCCGGGGGGATAACACCGGCGACAGACCGGGCAGACGCGGGCGCCCGGCTCGGCTCGGAGCGCCGCGGCTCCGGGCGCCGGTGTGGCCAGCAGCGGCGACGCGTTCCTGAGCTGGGTGTAGTCCTGCGCGAGCGCGAGCTGCGCCGCGACCGAGCGGAGGAGATCGCGCTCCTCGGCGCCGTACGGCTCCTCCGACAGAAGCGGAGAGAGGAGGAGGAAGCCGGCGAGCCGGCCGGGCGCGGGAAGCGGGACGAGGAGCTCGGCGCCGGTCGCGGCGACCCATTCCCGTTCCGCCACCGCGAGGCGCCGCAGGAAGACCTCGCCGGTGCGGGTCTCGAGGTCGAGCGGCTCGTCGTGCGAGCCGAGCAGCGCGACGAGCGCGGAGCGGTCCGGGAGCGGCGGCGCGGGGAGATCCGCCCCCCGGGAGATCTGGCGCCGGTACTCGCGGCCGAGGCCGTCGAGCGTCCACAGAGAGACGTGGGCGGGGTGGAGCGCCTTGTCGATTTCGCCGAGCGCCGCCGAAAGGAGCGCCGGCGCGTCCGTCCCCTTCCGGACGAGCGACACGACGTCGACCAGGATGCGGTGCGCGTCGAACTGCTCCCGGAAGAAACGGCGATCGAGCGCATCGAGGAGCGGCCGCCGGAACCCGAGCGCCGCGCCGAGCGCGACGAGGAGCGCCAGGTACACTCCGGGCCGGCCCGCGACGAGCCGCGCCACGGACTCGTCGCGGTGCTCGTACACGAACGCGAGGAGCGCCACGGCGGGGATCGCCAGAGCCGCCAGCAGCGTTCCCTTCGCGAGCGCGTACTGAAGGCTCTTCCGGACGAGGATCCGAATGTCGAAGAGGCGGTGCTTGACGATCGCGTAAGTGAAGATCGCCGCTCCGGCCGCGACTCCCGCCCACTGGACGAGGTCCGCGGCGCGCGCGGCAGCCAGCGAAGCGCCGATGCGGTCGAAGGCGATCACGAGGAGGAAGCCGGCGAGCCCCGGAAGGAGCGAGAGGAACAGGAGCCGGAGGCGCCGCCGGGCGTTGACGTCGGTCTCGCGCCGCAAGCGCCGGCCGAGCACGACGACCGAAGCGATGACGAGAGCGGGGCCGACCAACTGGTAGACGAGATCGACGGGAGGCGCCGGCAGGCGGGCGCCCCATCGCGGGTCGAGGAAGCGAAGCGCCCGGATTCCCTCCGCCGCGGCGAGCGGAAACGCGAGCGCGTACGGGACGAGCTGGAGCGCGGGCCGCCGGCGAATCCGGCGGAGCGGCGCCGGAAAGACGAGCGCGAAGTGGAGGCAGGCGCCGAAGAACATCGCGAGATAGAGACCGTCGGCGAAATGGACGGCGAGGCGCGCGGCGGCCGGAAGGAAACCGATGAGCGCCCCGGCGCCCGACTTCAGCAGCAGCTCGTTGCCCCCGGCCCAGAACGCGAGCTCGGCCGCCGCGACTCGCGCGGACGCGACGTTCCGGCGCGCCGTGAGGAGGAAGAAGGCGAGGAGGAGCATCCAGCAGTTGACGACGAAATTCAGCCATCCGGAAAGCGCGCCCAGAGCCGCGGACCCGCCGAGGGAAAATGAGCGAAGCCTCGCCGCACCGAGCGTCGAGGGGACGACGGAAAGCGTTCGCCGCCGGCCGTCGCGCTCGATGGCGATCTCCGCGGGGGCGCCCGCGCGGATCGCGTAGAACGGGTTGTCGGATCCGGCGGCCGGGACTCCTTCGACGGCCACGATGCGGTCGCCCGGCCGGATGCCCGCGCGATCGGCCGCGCCGGCGGGATGGACCGACGAGACCACCCCCGTCGAGCGGTTCCAGTCGAGCTCGAGCGCCGGACCGGCGAAGTTCTGGATCGCGCCGATCGAAAAGAGGATCGTCGCCAGCGCGGCGATCGACCATGACACGAATATCCACGATTTCTGGGTCACGACGTTCCCGCGATTATCTCGCAGGCCCGGACACCGGGCCCCGAGGGTACGATGCCCGAATGAAGATCGTCTGGACGATCGGCCACTCCAACCGCTCGTTCGAGGAGTTCCGGGATCTCCTCGCCGCGTCCGAGATCGAGCAGGCCGCCGACATCCGGCGATATCCCGCTTCGCGAAAATGGCCGCATTTCGACGCGGCCTCCCTGGCGGGTTCCCTTCCCGCGGCGGGGATCGCCTATCTGCCGATGCCCGAGCTCGGGGGCCGCCGCCGAGCGCTCCCCGATTCCCGGCACACGGCCTGGCGCAGCGACGCGTTCCGGGGATACGCCGATTTCCTCGACGGCCCCGAGGGGGCGCCGGCGCTCGGCCGGCTCGAGAACGCGGCGGCATCGCGGCGCACGGCGTTCTTTTGCGCCGAGGCCGTCCCGTGGCGCTGCCACCGGAGCCTCGTGGCCGACGCGCTGACGGCCCGCGGCTGGAGCGTCCTCGACATCCTGGGCCCCTCGAGCGTGCGGCCGCACTTGCTGCCGGACTTCGCGCGCGTCGAGGGGGAGCGGGTGATCTACGACGCCGGGCAGCTCCCGCTCTCTCCCTGACCGGCCCGCGCCTCTCCGATCCGCTTTTCATTCATTCCCGACGGGCGGCATGGAGCGCGAGCGCGGGTTCCCGGCAACGGAGCAAAGGGATCGCCCCGCGGGCGATCGGCCCGGGTTTTTCCCCTTTCAAAATCGGCCGCTTCGGGCGAGAATAGGACTTTCAGGAGGTTGGTATCGCTCGCAGAGTCGTTTATCGCAAGAAGTTCCGGAGAACCGGCGACGTCGTCGCCGCCCCCCATGTTCGCCTTCGACCCGATCCCCCCATCATTTCCGAGGATCGTGAACCCGGCCGCCGCCGGTACCGCTTCCGCCTCGAGGAATCGGCGCCTCCGTCGTGGGTCCGCGCGTTCCGCGCCTCGCTTTTCGGCCTCCCTCCGGCTCGGGCGGCGCTCGCCGCGCGGATCGAATTCGTCGGGGACGAGGTCGTGTTCAGCGCGCAGGAGAAGGAATACGAAGCCACGCGCGAGGCCCTCGAAACGAGCATCACCCGGGTGAATCAGATCCTCTCCGGCGGCACCGGCCGCTGACAGGGGGCCGGCGCGGCGATACATCGAGCCGGCCGGGCGCGTCTTCCCGGGCGGCGGCTCGACGTACGGCTTCTGGTACGCCTTCACCGCCGCCCGGAAACCCGCATCCCGGCGGGCTCGCGTCTCGCCGCGCCTCGTCGCCAGAGGCAACTGAAAACGCCTCGATCTCATCTCAATGGTCGCCGGCCGGCGCGGCGATACATCGAGCCGGCCGGGCGCGTGACCGTCGCGGGAGCTGGCTCGGGGACCGGGAGCGCGTGGCGGCGGCGCAGCTCGCCCAACGAGCGGCTCGACTGCGCACGCCGCCACCCCCTTCGCCCACGCTCCCGCTCCCGCATCGCGGAGCTTTCGCCTCGGTTACTTCGGCGAAAGCTATCCGCGATGCGACGGGTCCCGCGACCCTCTGGCTGACGTCTCGCCGCGCCTCGTCGCCAGAGGCAACTGAGAACGTCGTTATCTAATTTAGATGGTCGCTGGCCAAAGCGGACTTGTCGCGCCGGCTGGGCGCGTGGGCGCCCCGCGGCGCCCTGCGACGTAGGCCTTTTCTGTCATACCCGCGGAAGCGGGTATCCAGTCCCCGCTTTCGCGGGACGACCGCTTCGCAGTCGGCTTTCGCCTGGCGACTTTGGAAGAACGGTTTCCGCGAGGGCCGGGAGGCTCCTCTTTCCGGAATAGCCGACGTTCACCCTCTGTTTTCCTTGTCGTTCCGCGAGCTGCGCGGGATGGGGCAGACAACGTCGTCTTCCCGGGAAAAGGATTTTTTGCATGAAGCTTTATGTGGGTAATCTCTCGTACGACACTTCCGAGGACGAGCTGCGGGACGCGTTCGCCGCGTTCGGAGACGTCGCTTCCGCGAAGATCATCAATGACCGCGAAACCGGCCGTTCCAAGGGGTTCGGTTTCGTCGAATTCAACGACGACGAGGCGGCTCGGAAAGCCATGTCCTCGATGAACGGTTCGGATCTCCGCGGGCGCGCGCTGACGGTCAACGAGGCCCGGCCGCAGACCGACCGGCCGCGCGGCGGCATGGGCGGCGGCCGCGAACGGAGCGGGGGCGCCGGCTACCGGGGCGGTAACCGCTACTGAACGGGAAGACATGATCAAGAGGGCGGGAGCGATCCCGCCCTTTTTTATCCGGCGCGCCGATACGCGCCGTTATACGGGCCCGTCGGAACCGCCGGCGGGCTTAACGTACGCCATCGGTACGCCGCGCCCGCCGGCGGTCCCGCCGAGCCCGTCTTCCAGCACGTCTGGGCGCGCCTCACCGTTTGAGGAGTCGAAATCGCCGTTTTCCAATCGCAAAGAAACTGACGTCGCTGCGTCCACCGCGCCCCGTGCGCCGTGACGTTCGGATGGCGACCTCGCCATAACGCGGCTGGCCCGCCGACCGTATGGCCTTCGCACTGGCGTGCTCGGCGATCCGACGCGTCACGCGCTGACGCGCCCTCCGCTGGATACCCGGCGCGTATGGTCCGCGGGATCTAAATTCGGCGGGCGCCGAGTATGACGACGTCCCGGTCCTTCGGCCGCCGCCCCTCCGCCTTCCAGCGCACGACGAGATCCATGAACGCGCCCGACACGTCGTCGCGGTCGGCGAGCCGCGCGGCGCGGTGGAGCTGCTTTTCCTCCTCGCCGCCGCGGCCGCCTTCCATGCCGCTCAGCCCTTCGGAAGCGACGAGGACGAGGTCGCCGGCCGCCAACGGCACGGTCGCGCACGTGAGCGCGCCCCGGCGCTCCGCGGGAAACGGCACCGGCCGCCCGTGCGAGAAGACCGACGGGAGCGGGGCGCCGGAGGCGCAGAGCACGGCTTCGCCCGCCGACAGGCGAGCCGCAGCGACCCGGGCCGTCCGCCTCGCGAGCGGCTCGAGCACGGAGTCGATCGGCGCACCCGCCGCCCGCGAGCGGAACTCGGTCATCGTGGCGAGGAGGTCGGCGATTCCCTCCTCGGCCGGCCGCGGGTCCTCGGCGAGGAACAGTGTCAGAGCGCCGTCGCCGGCGATCGCGTCGAAACCGAGGAGCCCGGTCGTCGACGCC
This sequence comes from Thermoanaerobaculia bacterium, assembly GCA_035260525.1. Taxonomy (NCBI): domain Bacteria; kingdom Pseudomonadati; phylum Acidobacteriota; class Thermoanaerobaculia; species Thermoanaerobaculia bacterium. Next base: position 5,297 of record DATFVB010000064.1, on the reverse strand, counting down.
CGCCAGCGCAGCGGCGCGGAATCGAAGCCGGGCGTCGGCGGCCACTCGGCCGGAAAGAGCAGCGGCCGGATCGCCCGCAGCAGGCCCTCGCGGGCTTCGCCCGCCGCCTCCGCGATCGCCGAGCGGTGCTGCCGCGAGCTCTCGACCGCGAGCGCCGCATGGTCGGCGACCGCCGCGAGGAACTCCTCATCCTCGCGGGTGAACGCGCCTCGCCGTTTGTTCAGGACCTCGATCACCCCCGCGATTTCACCGGAGGGGGTCCTCATCGGCACGGCCAGGAGCGACACGGTCTTGAAGCCGGACGTCGAATCGGGACCGGGATCGTGGCGCGGGTCCGCGGCGACGTCGAGCGTCAGGATCGGCTTTCCTTCCGCGGCACACGCTCCGGCGATCCCCTGCCCCCAGGGGACGCGGATCGGCGAAACCGAGCCTCCCTCGAGGATCTGCGACACGAGGTCGCGCGTCTCCGGCTCGACGAGGAAGATCGTTCCGCGCTCGGCGTCGGTTTCCTGCGTCGCCGTGCGGAGGATGATCTGGAGGATCTCGGTCGGGTCGAAGGTCGCCGCGAGCGCCTTGTTCGCCTCGAGGATCACCATCAGCTTCACGCTCCGGGCTCGGGCGACGGAGACCTCTCCCAGGACGTGGTCGAGGTAAGCGCCCTCGTACTTTTCGATCTCGGCGGCGACTTCTTCGGCGGACGAAAACCGCGCTTCCGGGTCTTTCGCGATCAGCCGGTCGATCATCGCGGCGAGCGCGGGCGGAAAGTCGGGGCGCAGCGACGTCACGTCCGGCGCCTTCTCGTCGAGCACCTTGCGCACGAGGGTCTTCGTGTCCGGGTCGTCGAACGGCACCCGGCCGGTGAACATCTCGAAGAGGAGGACGCCGAGGGCGTAGACGTCGCTCCGGACGTCGGATGCGGCGCCCCGGAGGAGCTCGGGCGCGAGGAACTGCGGCGTCCCGGGGACCGTGCCGGAACGCTCGGTCCACGACTGGCCCCGGTCGATCGCGATCCCGAAGTCCATCAGGCGCGGCCGACCTTCCTCGTCGACGATGACGTTCTCGGGCTTGAGATCCCGGTGGAGCACGCCGATCCGGTGAGCCGCGGCGAGGCCCCGGCAGATCCCCTTTGCGATCGAGAGGCCCCGGCCGAGCGGGAGGATTCCCTCCGCCTCCTCGATGTCCTTCAAGGCTTTCCCGCGGATGTATTCCATCGAGACGTACTCGACGCCGTCGATTTCCTGCAGGTCGTAGATGCGGCAGACGTTCTCGTGCGTGACCTTCCGCGACAGGATGATCTCGCGGCGCAGCAGCTCCCGCTTCCCCGGCGAGATCTTGTCGGGGCGCAGCCCCTTCAGCGCGATCTCGAGATCGAGCGTCAGATCGAGCGCCTTGTAGACGACCCCCATCCCGCCGTAGCCGAGAACGGACAGGATCCGATACCGGGAACCGAGCATTCGTCCCGGTGAGAACGGCGCCTCGCTCCTTCCCGCGGAGCGCTCCTGCATCGGCCCGGTCGGTCGATCGCTCTGTCGGAACATGCGTGGTCACAGTGTATTCCGAATGAGCCGAATGCGTGTTGACACCGGTGGGGGCGCGGCGTATTTTGAGGCGCGGTTCGCTGGAAATTTTTGACAGAGGAGGAGTTGTGGTCATCGCGCGGAAATTCCACCGTTTCCGGGTCCGACCTCTCCTGGGCATCTTCGCCTTGCTGCTCTCGGCTCCCGTCTTTCCCGCCGGCTTCGGCTTCTTCGAGCAGGGAGCCAAGGCCACGGCGATGGGAGGCGCGTTCGCCGCGGTCGCCGACGATCCCTCCGCCCTCTTCTACAACCCGTCCGGCATCGGCTTCCAGGACCACTTCTCGATCATGGCCGGGACCACGGTCACGACCTTCACGAAGTCGCAGTTCCACGGCGCGAATCCTGCGCCGGGAGAGGACGCGAGCGGGACGTTCCACAAGACGTGGTTCTTTCCCAGTCAGATCTACGTCGTCGCCCCGATCACGTCGAACGTGAAGTTCGGCCTCGCGGTGTACTCCCCGTTCGGCCTCGCGTCCCGCTGGAAAGACGCCGAGACGTGGCCCGGCCGGTTCATCTCGCAGAATGCCGACATCAAGACGTTCAGCCTCGTGCCGGTCCTCGCGATCCGCGTCACGCCGACGTTTTCGATCGCCGGCGGCGCCGAATACCGGCTCTCGCGCGTCGCGCTCGAGAGAAACGAGGCGGCGTACGACCCCTTCTCGCAGACGTTCGTCGACGTCGCGCACGTCAAGCTGAAGTCCGGCACGGAGCACGGGTGGGGATGGAACGCCGGGTTCCTCTGGAAGCCGTCGCCCTCGTTCTCGCTCGGCGCCTCGTACAAGGCGAAGATGACGATCGACTACGCCACGCACGCCCGGTTCACCCAGCGGTTCACCGGCAACCCCGTGTTCGACGCGGGCGTGGCGGCGAGCCTTCCCGACAATCCGCGTGCGGAGGCCTCGGTCAATTTTCCGGCGATGGCCGACTTCGGAATCGCCTGGCACTGTCCGGGACAGGCGTTCACGCTCTCGGCCGACGCCGTCTGGACCGAGTGGTCGAACTACGACAAGCTCGACATCGTGTTCCCGGACGGGGAGCTTTCGACGATTCACCGCGACACGAGCTGGAGGAACGTGTGGTCGTATCGCGTCGGAATCGAGCAGAAGTTCCACGCGCTGGCGTTCCGGGCAGGGTTCGTCTACGACGAGACGCCGCAGCCCTCCCGCGAGGCCGGACCGCTCCTGCCCGACTCGATCCGCCGCGGGTACTGCATCGGCATCGGCTATTCCGGCGAGCACTTCGGAATCGACCTCGCCGACATGTACCTTCCCTTCCAGAACCGGACGATCCGGGACAGCCAGGACAATTTCAACGGCAGCTACAAGCTGACGGCGAACCTGATCGGCGCGAATCTGCGCCTGTCGTTCTGACGGCGCGCGAGGAGGATGTGATGAAGAAAATCGGGATCTGGGCAGTCACAGCCGCTCTCGCGTGGGCGGCGGAGCCGGCTTCGGCGCAGACCTTCCACAAGTACGTCTCGCTCGGAGACAGCCTGGCGGAAGGGGAGGAGGCGGGGTGCGTCGTGGAGCGCCACCAGCTCCATTCGTATCCGGCCATCATCGCGCAGCAGGTGGGACAGACCGACTTCCAGCAGCCGCTGCGGGGCGAGCTGCCGCCGCCGTCCGACGGCATATCGTTCACGGGGATCCCGTGCCTCGGGATCGTCTTCCAGGGCGGTCAGGTCACGATCGGCGTCGTGTCGCAGGAGGGCGCCGACCTGAACCGCGACCTGCCGCGCCCCTTCGACAACCTCGGGATCAACGGCTTCTTCGACACCAAGGACATGGTCGATCTCAAACACACCGATGTTTCCTCGGGCGACGGCAAGCAGATCGCCGCCGCGCGGGTGCTGCGCAACGTTACGGGAAGCCCGTTTGACGGCATGAGCGCGATCGACGAGGCGAACCTCCTGCAGCCCGACCTCGTCACGCTCTGGATCGGGAACAACGACATTCTCCTCCCCGCGGCCGCGGGCGTCGTGATCCCCGGCGTGACGCTGACGCCCCAGCCCGTCTTCGACGACGCCTACGGGCGGGTCATGGACGGCGTGAGCGCGAGCGGACGGACGGTCGTCGTGGCGACGATTCCGGACATCGTCACGGTGCCGTTCTTCACGTACATCCCCCCCTTCATCATCGATCCGTCGACGGGTCAGCCGATCCCGGACGGGCAGGGCGGCTTCCTCACCTACATCGGCGAGCGGCACGACGGCACCGCGGGGCCGATCCCGCCCGACACGCTCGTGACGCTCCAGGCGGCGCCCCTCCTCGCGCAGGGGATCGGAATTCCGGCGGCGCTCGGCGGGACCGGGATCCCGCTGCCCGACGGGAACTTCGAGCCTCCGGCGACGGTGAATCCCGGCGTCCTGCTGTACGCGGACGAGGTCGCCCAGCTCGAGGCCTACACGGACCATTTCAACGCGACGATCGCCGCCGACGCCGCCGCGCACGGCGCCGGCGTCCTGGACGTCCACGAGATATTCCACCAGCTCAAGGACACGGGTTACGACGTCGCCGGCGTCCACCTGTCGGCGGACTTCCCGACGGGCGGCCTCTTCTCGGCCGACGGCCTGCACCCGACGAACATCGGGTACGCGGTTCTCGCCGACTACTGGATCCAGGCGATCAACGCGACGGCGGGGTCGAGCGTCCCGCGCGCCGACGTCTACTCCGTGCTCTTCACGCCCGACGTTCCGCAGTTCGCGGCCTCCCCGGCCGCGGCGAACGGCCGAAGCGCGATCGTGGTCGACGCGCCCCCTTCCGCGGCGGTGATCGGAGCGGTTGCGGATCCCTCGCGGCATCGCTGAATCGAAAAGCCCCTTGACGACGACCGGGCCCGCTTCGGCGGGCCCTTTTGTTTGTGTTACATTGCCCGGCCCCGGCGGAAGTCGCCGGGATTCAGGGCTGACGATTTCGAGGTTCGAATGAATATTCCGGCCACCCAGATCCGCAACGGAATGATCATCGTGTTCAACGGCGAGCTCCACCGGGTCCACGAAGCGTCGCACCGAACGCCCGGCAACCTTCGGGCGTTCATGCAGGTCCGGATGCGAAATTTGCGCACCGGATCGATGAACGACCACCGATTTTCGTCCAACGACCGGGTCGAGAAAGCCTCGCTCGACACCCACGAAATGGAGTACCTGTACTCCGACCCGGCCGGCCACCACTTCATGAACCAGGAAAATTACGATCAGATCACGCTGCCCGACGACGTCGTGGGCGACTCGCTGAAGTACCTCCTGCCGAACACCGCGATGTCGGTCGATTTCTACGAGGGGAATCCCGTCGGCATCGAGCTCCCGAACACGGTGACGCTCACGGTGACCGAGACGCAGCCCGGAATGAAGGGAGCGACCGCATCGGCGTCGTACAAGCCGGCCACGCTCGAGACCGGTCTCGTCGTCAACGTCCCGCAGTTCATCGAGGCGGGAACCCGGGTCAAGATCGATACCCGCGACGACAGCTACCTCGAACGAGCCTAGGAGCCGGCGCGGACCATACGCGGCGTTAAACGCGTCCGTCGGGCCGGCCGTCGGCACGACGTACGCTTCCGATACGGCTTAACCGCCGGCCGGCCGACCCGCATCCCGTCCGCCTTCGCCGAGGCTTCGGCGGATCGAAGCGAGGACACCGCCTTCCGAGCCAAGAAACGTCATCGGCGATCGATCCGCCATAGCTCGTGAGAGCGACGGCGGACCGGGCTCGCGCCTCGCCGCGC
>DATFVB010000063.1 GCA_035260525.1 Thermoanaerobaculia bacterium | reverse complement strand
GGCGATGCGTTGCCATCGTCGAGTCGCGGCGGCGCCGCAGATTGCCCCGCGCCGCCCGAACCCGAAGGGCGCCAGCACATTGCGAACAATGGCGGAGTTGCGTCGCGGGCCCGATGCAAACAGCATCTGCTCCCGCGACGCGTCTTGCCCTCGTCCGCAAGCTGCCGGCGCGCCGCCGCCGCTATTCCCGGGGCGGGACACAAACTCGGGGAACGGGAGCGCGTGACGCTTTCGCGGCTCGTCGAACGAGCGACTCGACCGCGAACCCGCCACCCCCTCGCCGACGCTCCCGCTCCCGCGGCGCAAGTCGTCTCGCGCAGCGTTTGCGCGAGACTTCGTCGCGCCGCGACGGGCCCCGCGTGCCGCTTCATTGCTTCCCCCGAGAAAGACCGCTCATGACGCAACGCCGAGGCCCTTCGCCCCCACAGGCACCCATTCCCGGAAAACGAAAGCCCGAGACGTTCGCTCGAGGAACGCCGAGCGGGTGACGGCACGGCCACGCGGAACGACACGGTGGCAGCCCTCTTGCTGCGATCGTTGACATGCCCGCTCCCGCCGAGACCGCTTCGCCGCTCGTTCCCGCGCGTCCCACGCTCGCGAGCCTGCGCGCCGCCGCAGCGAAGTGCCGCGCGTGCGATCTCTGGAAGAGGGGAACCCAGACCGTCTTCGGCGAGGGCGCGCGCGGCGCACGGGTCCTCTTCGTCGGCGAGCAGCCCGGCGACCAGGAGGATCTGGCGGGACGGCCTTTCGTCGGCCCGTCCGGGCGCCTCCTCGACGAAGCAATGGAGGAGGCGGGAATCGACCGCCGAGCCGCGTACGTCACCAACGCCGTCAAGCACTTCAAGTGGGAGCCCCGCGGCAAGCGCCGCATCCACAAGAAACCGAACGCGAGAGAGATCGCCGCGTGCAAGCCGTGGCTCGCGGCGGAGATTGCGGTCGTGCGCCCCTCCGTCGTCGTAGTACTCGGCGCGACCGCGGCGCAGGCGCTGCTGGGCCCCGCCTTCCGCGTCACCCGGGAGCGCGGGAAGATCGTCGATTCTCCGGAGTTCGGACGCGTGATCGCGACCGTGCATCCGTCCTCGATCCTTCGGGCGCCCGACGAGAAGGCGCGCCGGGAGGAGCGCAAGCGCTTCGTGAGGGATCTGAAGAGGGTCGCGGCTGCCGCGACGACGCCGCCTCGGCGTTGAAAATCCGCGGCGCGCGGACGACAATCGGGTATTTCCGAAGGAGTCCCGATGAGATTCGTCCGCCCGCTCGTCTCCGTCCTGTTCCTCGCCGGCATCGCGGGGGCCGCGCCATCTCCCGTCCTCCTGAAGGCCGGCCGCCTCGTCGACGTCGCCGCGGGCAAGGTCCTCGCCGACCAGGGCGTCCTCGTCGAGGACGGCCGAATCCGCGAGGTCGGCCCGTTTGCGGCGGTCTCGGCGCATGCGCGCGGCGCGGCGGTCGTGGACCTCTCGCGCGCGACCGTGCTTCCCGGGCTGATCGACGTCCACACGCACATCGGCTGGTACTTCAACCGGCAGGGGCGACTGCACACGGAGAAGGACGGGGACACGCCGGCGCAGTCCGCGCTTGCCGCGGCCGGGAACGCCTGGGCGACGCTCTCGGGCGGGTTCACGACGATCCAGAGCGTCGGCGCTCCCGAGGACGCGGATCTCCGGGACGCCGTCGCCCGCGGGGTGATTCCCGGTCCCCGGATCCTGACGTCGCTCGAGCCGCTCGACGAGACGACCGGACCGCCGGAGAAGATGCGCGAGGTCGTGAGGGAACGAAAGGCGCAAGGCGCCGACCTGATCAAGATCTTCGCGTCGAAGAGCATTCGCGACGGCGGGGAGCCGACGCTCTCCCGGGAGCAGCTCGACGCCGCCTGCGGCGAGGCGAAGTCGCTCGGGCTCCGCACGCTCGTCCACGCGCACAGCGCCGAGAGCATGCGGCGCGCGGCGACGGCGGGATGCACGCAGATCGAGCACGGCATCTTCGCCACCCGCGAAGTGCTCGCCCTCATGGCGTCGCGCGGGACGATCTTCGACCCGCAGTGCAATCTCATCTTCCGGAACTACCTCGAGAACAAGGCGAAGTACCTCGGCATCGAGAACTACACCGAGGCGGGCTTCGCGGCGATGGAGAAGGCCGTGCCGCTGGCGGTCGCGGCGCTGAAGCTCGCGTTTTCGGTGCCGGGGCTCAAGATGGCCTACGGCACCGACGCGGTCGCCGGCGCTCATGGCCGGAACGTGGAGGACCTGATCTGCAGGGTCCGGGAGGCCGGCGAGCCGCCGCTCCACGCGATCGCGACCGCGACGCGCGACTCCGCCGACTCCCTCGGGCTCGGGAAGGAGATCGGGACGATCGCGCCCGGCTATCGCGCCGACGTGATCGCGGTCGACGGCGATCCGTCCGCCGAGATCGAGGCTCTGCGCCGCGTCGTCTTCGTGATGAAGGACGGGAAGGTCTACCGCGGAGCGGCGCCGGCAACGCCCGCGAAATAGCTCGCGTCGAGGACTCGCGAACCCGCGCCGGCAGGGGCGGCGTGACCGAATGCGCCGAACGCCGCAAATCACGCGGCGCGCGGATTCCATTGCGCCGCCGACCCGACGATGAGAGAATCCCCCGCCAACACGAACGGAGGAAAAATGAAGAACTGGAAACCCATTCTCCTCGCGGCGGGTCTCGCCGCCGGCGCCGCGGCTCTCATCGCCGCGTCGCCAAAAGCCGCGCCGAAGGCCGCGGCGATGAAGACCGCACGCTCCGGCTCCGCCGCCATCGCGCGCGGGAAATACCTCGTGTCGGTTCTGGCGTGCAACGACTGCCACACGCCCAAGAAGATGGGGCCGAACGGACCGGAGATCGACATGACGAAGATGCTGATCGGCTACGTCGGCAAAGAACTCTCGGCGCCGCCGGCGTCCGGCCCCTGGATTGCGCATACGACCGACCAGTTCACCGCATGGGCCGGCCCGTGGGGAATCAGCTACGCGAAGAACCTGACGCCGGACGAGAACACGGGGATCGGGAGCTGGTCTGAGGAAACGTTCGTCAAGGCGATCCGGACGGGCAAGCACATGGGCGTGTCGCGGCCGATCCTGCCGCCGATGCCGTGGAACGTGTACGTGAACCTCACGGACGCGGACCTCAAGGCGGTCTACGCATACCTTCGTTCGCTTCCCCCGGTCCACAACCCTCAGCCGGACCCGACGCCGCCCCCGCCGGCGCCCGCCGGGCAGAAGCCGTAGCCGGCCTTTCCCTTCCGCTGATCGACGCGGCCGCGGAGGCTCTCCGCGGCCGCGTTCTCCGGACCGGCCTCGAGGAATCCCCCGAGCTCTCCGAGGCCGCCGGTGTTCCCGTCCGCCTGAAGCTCGAGTTCCTGCAGAAAACCGGCTCCTTCAAGATCCGCGGCGCGATCTTCCAGATCGCCCGGCTCTCCGCGGCGGATCGCCGGCGCGGCGTCGTGACGTGCTCGGCGGGCAATCACGGAAAGGCGGTCGCCGAGGCGGCGCGCCAGGCGGCCGTCCCCGCGACCGTCTGCGTCCCGCGCTCGGTCGACACGGCGAAGCTCCGCGGGATCCGCGATCGCGGCGCGGACGTGCGCGTCTCCGAATTTACCGGCTACGACGAGACCGAAGACTGGGCGCTCGGGATCGCCGCCGAGGAAGGGAAGAAGTTCCTGTCGGCGTTCGACGACGTCGACGTCATGGCGGCCAACGGCGGCACGATCGCCGCCGAGATCCTCGAGGACGCTCCCGACACGGGCGCGTTCGTCCTGCCGGTGGGGGGAGGCGGCCTCGCGGCCGGCCTCTCGTTCTTCGCGCGCGAACGCGATTCCGCGGCGGTCGTCGTCGCGTGCCAGCACGAGGGCTCGCCCGGGCTCGCGCTCTCGCTCGAGCGAGGCGAGGCGGTGACGAGGCTCCCGCCGGTCGAGACTTCCGCCGGCGGGATCGAGGGAGGGATCGGGCGCCTTCCGTTCGAGGTGCTTCGCTCCCGCGTCGACCGCGTCGCTCTCCTGTCGGAGTCCGAGATCGAAGACGCGGTTCGATGGATGATCGACCGTCACGGCTACCTGGTCGAGCCCTCCGCGGCCGTCGCGGTCGCGGCGCTCCTCACCGGGAAGACGGGACGTCTCGCGTCGCCGGTCGCCGTCGTGCTGACGGGACGCAACGTCTCGATCGACACGGTCCGGCGCATCGTCGGGGGCGCCCCCCGTGAGAGAATGGCCCCATGAGCGACGACGACGCGACGATCCGGACGCAGCTCGCGCCGCTCGAGGAGATCGCGAAGCGGCACGGGATCGACCCGGACGCGCTCCAGGCCGCCGTGGAAAACGGCGAGATCCGCCCGCACCGCCAGCCCGGCGACCCCCGCGTCATCCTGGCCGAGCGCGACGTCCTCGTCTGGATGGCCGGCCGCAAGCGTTTCGACCTCTGAGGCCGATCCGGCCGATCTTCCGAATCGCTCGAACGACTCAGGCCCCGCGACGTTTGACTTCCGGCGAACGGGTAGCCGACAATCTCCCCGCCACTGAATACCCGACTGTCCGGAGAAGGCAAGCCCGATCTTGAACAGAAAATATGGCGCGTTCTTCGAGGCGACGCTCGTCGCCGGATACCTCTTTGCGGCCGGCCCGCGCTCCGCATCGGCGAGTCCGGCCGCCCCGGCCGGCTGCCCGGCGTTCCCCGCCCCCGTCGTCGCGTATCTGAAGGGTCTCGCGATCGACCCGCATGTCCTCCACGAAAAGCGCCGGCGCGCCCGCCGCGACATGATCGAGGAGTCCCCCTACGACGTGTGCCTGCACCGGGAATGGCTCGCTCTCCAGGCAGGGGTCGCGCCGACCACGGCGTCCGCGACGGCGACGGAGGGAGAAACCGATGCCGCTCTCGCTCCGATGTCGGCGACCGTCGGAACGAACATCGCTCCGCCGACCGTCCTCCCGCCGATCGGCAGCGGCGGAGTGCCCGGCTATCAGGGCGAGACCGCGATCTCCGTGAATCCGGATGACCCGCTCCGTATCGTCGGACACGCGAACACTTTCTACCAGGACCCGGCCGCGGCGTGCCAGGCGCCGGCGCCGAACGCGGGGAAGACGTTCGGCACGATGGCGCTCTTCGGCTCCAACGACGGCGGCGTGAGCTGGCATTACAACTGCGCTCCGTGGCCCTCCGACGCGACCGGCTCGATCAGCGGCGCCGCGGCGTTCTTCGGCAGCGATCCGGCGCTCGACTGGGACTCCTCCGGCAACGCCTACGCCGTCTATCTGCTCATCGACCAGAACAGCACGGGAACCGCCGACGGGAGCGCGATCGCGATCGCGAAGTCGACCGACAGCGGGCTTTCCTGGTCGCCCCTCGGCGTGATCGTCGACAACCTGTCGAACTCCTCGCTTTTCGAAGACAAGGAATTCGTCGCGATCGACCGCAGCGGCGGCGCGCATGACGGGCGGATCTATGTGATCTGGGACGAGAACAACGCCGAGCGGATCGCCTACTCGGACACGGGCGCGACCGGCTCCTGGACGACCGTCGTCCTCGACACCAACATCTGCATCGGGGCCGACGTCAAGGTGGGAGCCGACGGGACCGTGTATGCCGTGTGGAACCGCCTCGGTTTCCGCGGCAACGCGCAGAGCTCGGAGACGACGGTCTTCGCGAAGTCGGTCAACGGAGGCGCGACCTGGAGCTCCGCGGCGACCGTCGCCACGCATCGCCTCTTCTCCTTCGGATCGAACAACACGCCCCCGGCGCAGAATCAACGGGGCGTCAACGCCTTTCCGTCGCTCGACGTCGACCGCAATGCCGCGTCGGCGTTCCTCGGACGTCTCTACGTGACCTATGCGGACTTTCCGGTCGGGACGACCTCGGGAAACAATCTCGACGTTTATCTGAAGAGCTCGAGCAACGGCGGAACGACCTGGACGAGCGATCCCGGCGTCCTCGTCAACGACGACGGCGGATCTTCGACGCAGTTCTTCCCCTGGCTCGCCGTCGACGCGTCCGACGGAACCGTCAACCTCTCCTGGTACGACACCCGCAACGATTCCGTCAACAACCGGAAGACCCAGTTCTTCTACGGCCGTTCGTCCGACGGAGGCGCATCGGTCGAGGCCAACGTCCTGCTCACCGACGGCGGGTCGAATTTCGTCAATCACGTGTCCTACTGCGACGAGAACTCGACGGACAACACGAGCTTCAATCCCAACCAGTACGGCGACTACTCGGGAATCTCGGCCAACGACCGGCAGGTCCACGCGCTCTGGACGGATTCCCGCAATCTCTACCCCGGTCATCCCGACGGACGCCTCGAGGACGTCGCGACCACGACCCTCGTCAACTGCTCGCCGCCCTTCTGGCCCGGCGGAAGCGGGTACGGAGTCGTGTGCGGTCCTTCGGGAAATACCGTCACATGGTCGCTTCCGGCGTGGGGAACGAACGCGACCGGCGGGACGTTCTCCGTCAACCGATTCACCGACGGCTCGTGCACGGCGGGAAAAACGGTCCTCGCCTCGGGCCTCTCCGCGGGAACGACGGAGTACCTCGACACGACGGCGTCGCCGGGCGCGGTGTATACCTACTCCGTCACCGCGACGAACGACTGTCCCGGGACGGCGTTGACGCCGATGTCCGCGGACTCGACATGCGCGCCGGTCTCATCGAATCTGGTTGCGACCGTCGCGGCGGACGGATCGACCATTCTCCAAGCGGGATGCCACCCGAGCGTGACGCTGACGGCGAGCCCGTCGGGGGGCTCGTATCTGTGGTCGCCGGGCGGAGAAACCACACAATCGATCGTCAAGGCGATAAGCGGCGGCTCCGACTCGAACTTGGTGACTGTCACCCTCGACGGGTGTTCGGCCAGAGCCCCGGCGCCGCTGACCACGGTGGTTACCGTCATCGTCCTCGTCAACGCCAGCGGCCCCACCACGTTTTGCGAAGGTGGCAGCGTGACGCTCGAGGCTGCCGCCGGCGCGGCTTCGTATCTCTGGTCGCCCGGCGGCCAGACGACGCAGAACATCACCGTGACGACCTCCGGAAGCTACTCGGTTCAGACCACCGACAGCAACGGCTGTATTGCGAACTCGACTCCGGTTCTCGTCACGGTCACTCCGAAACTCACTGCGACAGCTTCCGGATCGGCGACGATCTGCACCGGCGCCTCGGCGACGCTCTCCGGTTCGGGCGGGACGAGCTGCTCGTGGAGCCCCTCGACCGGCCTCGACAACGCGTCGAGCTGCTCCCCGCATTCATCGCCGTCTTCGACGACGACGTATACGCTCACCGTCTCCGGCGCCGGGTCCTGCTCCTCGACCAACGCCCCGACCGTCACGGTCACCGTCAAGGCCAAGCCGACCGCGGTCGCGTCCGGATCGGCGACCATTTGCGCCGGTACCTCGACCGCGCTTTCCGGCTCCGGCGGGACGAGCTGCTCCTGGCTCCCGACGACCGGCCTCGACAATGCCGCGAGCTGTGCGCCCAACGCGAACCCCTCCTCCACGACGACATACACGCTGACCGTCGCATCCAACGGCTGCTCCTCGACGAACTCCCCCACCGCGACGGTCACGGTTCGTCCGCTGCCCACGCCGACGCCGTCGACTCTCCCCGGCGGAGCGGTCTCGGTCCCCTATTCGCAGACGATCGGCAGCTCGACCGGCACGGCGCCGTTCTCCTTCGCCGTCGTCCTGGGGACCCTTCCGGCCGGCCTGGGGATCGGCAGCTCGACGGGCACGATCGCCGGAACCCCGACGACCGCGCAGGACGCGAGCTTCACGATCCGGGTCACCGACGCGAACGGCTGCTTCAAGGACAAGGCCTACGGCATCCCTGTCACGAACCTCGCGGCGCAGCTCGAATCGGTGGAGGGCCGCTCGCCCTATCCTCCGTCCGGCGCGGAGCCCAACGGCGTCCTCGAGCCGGGCGAGACGTCCGTGCCGTTCGCCCCGTCCTGGAAGAACGTCGGCTCGACGACGGCGTCGGCCGTCTCCGGGGCCCTGGCGAACTTCTCCGGCCCGACGAACGGGACCGTGTCGTACGCGATCTCGAAGGCCGCCGCGTCGTACGGCGCCCTCGCCGCCGGCGCCGCCAATTCCTGCGGCGCCGACTGCTACACGCTCGGCCTGACGGCCGCGACCCGTCCGGCGGCTCACTGGGACGCGACCGTCACCGAGACCCTCTCGAGCGGCCAGTCTCACACGTGGACGCTCCACGTGGGGAAGAGCTTCGGCGACGTGGCGCCGACGAACGGGTTCTATTCGTACGTCGAGACCATCTTCCACGCCGGCATCACGACGGGAACGTCGCCGGGCCTCTTTTCTCCCGCGGGGAAGACGCGGCGGGACCAGATGGCGACCTTCATCGCGCGCGCCCACCTCGGCAGCGACGCCGCGATTCCGGTGTCGGGCACGGTCCCCGGGCGCGGTTCCTACAACTGCGCTTCGGGCGGAAACTCGCTGTTCTCCGACGTCGCGGTCGGCACCGTGTTCTGCCGGAGCATCCACTGGGTGGCCGCGCAAGGCCTGTCGTTCGGGTGCACGGACGGGACCCAGTTCGTCTCCACCTTCTGTCCCGCGGGGGGCATCACCCGCGGCACGATGGCGACCTTCATCGCGCGCGATCTCGCCGGCGGCGACGCGAGCGTCCCCGGGAGCGCGCCCGATCCCGGCAACGGGCGCTCGTATAATTGCACCGATGGGCAGCCGAACGCGTTCCCCGACGTCTCCGACTCGAGTCCGATCTGCAAGCACGTGTATTACATCTGGTCCAAGAACATCGTCGACGGATTCACCAACGGCAACTACGGTCCCGCCGGGATCGTCGTGCGCAGCCAGATGGCGAAGTTCCTCGTCAACGCGTATACGCTGACCATCAGCGGACCATGAGACGCCCGGCCGGTTTCTCCGCGATTCTTCTGCTGGCTGCCGCCGCGGCGGCGGCGCCTTCGCCGGCCGCGGATTCCCCCGACCGCCCGGCGGGACGCCTTCGGACGATCACCGTCTCCGGCGAAGGGGAAGCGAGCGGCGCACCGGACGTCGCCGTCACGACGCTCGGCGCCGAGGCGGTCGCCCGGAAGGTCGGCCCGGCCGTCGCCGACGCCAACGCGCGCATGCGGGCGGTGCTCGACGCGGTCAAGCGTTCCGGCGTCGCCGGCAAGGACATCCGGACGACGGACTTCTCGATCGATTTCGAGCAGAACCCGCCTCCGCGCGCCGAGCCGGAGGCCGGCGGCCGCCCGGCCGGCAACTACCGCGTCCGAAACACGGTTCAGCTGACGATCCGGGACCTCTCCCGCGCGAGCGAGGTCCTCGACGCGGCGATCGGCGCCGGCGCCAACGCGGTCTCCGGCATCTCGTTCACGATCGAGAACCCCGCCCCGCTTCGCGCGAAGGCGAGAGAAGCCGCGGTCGCCGACGCCCGCGCGCGTGCCGAGGCGCTCGCCCGGGCGAGCGGCGTCTCCGTCGGACCGGTCGTCTCGATCTCGGAGGGGGGAAGCGGCCCGGTTCCGCGCCCGATGGTCGCCCGGATGGCGATGGACTCGGCGGCGCCGCCGATCGAATCGGGGGAGCTGACGGAGCGCGTCCAGATCGAAGTCGTCTACGAGATCGTTCAGCGCGAACCATAGCGGTTATACGAGGCCGGGGAAGCCGCCCGCGGTCTCAACGTACGTTCTCAGTACGCCTCGCCCGCAGGCGGCTTCCCCGGCCCCGTCTTCCAACGACTCTGGCCGCGCTTCGACTTTGTCGGAAACTGACACAGGGCTCGGCCTTTTCGGCGACATAACGCGAAGGGCCCGTGAATCGTTGAAACGCCCGTAGCGAAGCGACCGTATAACGGCTCGCATGGCTCCTTCGGTATCCCGGCCTCATGGCAACGCCCGATCTGACGGCAAGCCGCACGTTTGGGGCGGAACTCCGGAAGCTGGAGCCCGACGGAGCGCGGATCGGGCACGCTATTCGCAGCCCTCGCGCCGAATGGCACTTTTCAGACGGAACCTCCTTTTCGCGCTCCTCGTTTCGCTCGTGGCCGGCACCGCGGCGGCGGCGCGCATCACGATCGACGAAGGCGACCGCGTGGCCGCCGGGACCGTCCCGGAGGCCGCCCGTCTCCACCCGGACCTCGGGCCGGCTCCCGCCGATCTCCCGCTCGAGCGGATCACGCTCGCCCTTCTTCCTCGCCGCGAGGCGGCGGGCGATCTCGAGCGGCTTCTCGAGGCACAGCAGGATCCCGCGTCGCCCGACTATCACCGCTGGCTGACGCCGGAGGAGTTCGGAAAGCGATTCGGCGCCTCCGACGAGGCGATCGGCGCCGTTCTCGACTGGCTTCAGGCGCACGGATTCGCCGTCGACGAGATCGCGGCGGGCCGCCAGTGGATTCATTTCAGCGGCACGGCTGGGCAGGTGGAGGAGGCGTTCGGATCGCCGATCCACGAGTTCGAGGCCGGCGGGCGCCTCCGGCACGCGAACGTCGCTCCTCCGACGATCCCGCGCGCCCTCGCGGCCGTCGTGCGCGGAGTCCTCACTCTCAACGACTTTCCGCGCCGGCACGCGCGACTCGCCCGCCGCGCCGCGGCGCGGCTCCCCGCGGTGAACTTCCAGGGAGGCGACCACGGCCTCGGTCCGGCGGATTTCGCGGTGCTCTACAACGTCGCGCCGCTCTACCGCAACGGCATCGACGGGACCGGCGTCTCGATCGCGGTCGTCGGGCGCACCGACATCCGGCTCTCCGACGTCCAGAGCTTCCGGTCGTTCTTCGGTCTGCCCGCCAACGACCCGGTCTTCGTCCACAACGGCGCGGACCCGGGCAACCTCGGCGACAACGGATCCAACGACGGGCAGCTCGAGGAAAGCGAGGCCGACCTCGACGTGGAATGGGCGGGCGCCGTGGCCCCGCGCGCGACGATCAAGTTCGTCATCTCGAAATCGACGTCGGCGTCCGACGCCGCCGACCTTTCGGCCCAGTACGCGGTCGACCACGACGTCGCGCCGATCCTCTCGTCGAGCTTCGGCTTGTGCGAGCGCGACCTCGACTCGGGCAACGACTTCTACGAAGGTCTCTGGCAGCAGGCGGCGGCCGAGGGGATCACCGTCTTCGTCCCCTCCGGCGACAGCGGCGCCGCGGGATGCGACGACGCGACGGCGAGCCGGGGCACGGTCCGCGCCGTCTCGGGCCTGTGCTCGACTGCCTTCAACGTCTGCGTCGGCGGAACGCAGCTCGACGACACCGCAGACGCAGCGCGCTGGTGGTCGGCCGCCGAGGACCCGTCCACGCACGAGTCGCTGATGTCGTACGTCCCCGAAATCGTCTGGAACGAGAGCGCCGCGGTCCCCGGCGGGTCGGGCCTCCTCGCGACGGGAGGCGGGCCGAGCGCGATCCACGCGAAACCCTCTTGGCAGCGCGCTCCGGGCGTGCCGGACGACGGGCGCCGCGACACGCCCGACGTGTCGCTGAACGCGGGCGCTCACGACGGCTACGTCGTCTTCCAGAAATACGATCCGAACGACGGGACGGTCTACGTCGTCAACGGCACCTCGGCCTCGACGGTCGCGTTTGCGGGCCTCATGGCTCTGGTCGTCCAGTCGCAGCAGGGGGCTCCCCAGGGAAACGCGAATCCCGTCTTCTACCGGATGGCGTCCGCCCAGTTCACGGGCGCGACGGGCCGCGCGTTCCACGACGTCGTGTCGGGAAACAACAGCGTCCCGGGCGTCTCCGGGTTCTCCGCCGGAACCGGGTACGACCTCGCGACCGGCCTCGGCTCGGTCGACGCCTCGGCGCTCGTCTTCGGGTGGACTTCCGCCGGCTCGCGGCGCGCACGCGTCCTGCCGGCGCGCCGTCCCGCTCCGGCGGAGGTGAAGCCGCTCCGTTAGCCGGCCCCCGACTCGGCGCCGCGACGGATCGCTTCGCGAATCAGTTCGAGGAATTCTCGGCGTACCGCCGGAGGGTTTCGACCAGACGTTCCGGATCGCAGGGCTTGGGAATGATCTCGTGGACGTTCAAATCCGCCCGGTCGAAGAGGACGTCAGGCACGGCGGTCAGGACGATGACCGGGATTGCCGCGATGCGCCGGTCGAGTTTGCGGGCGGTGAGGAAGCGGAAACCGTCCATCACGGGCATCATCAGGTCGAGCACGACGGCTCCCGGGCTGGGCCCCTCCATGAGCTTCTCGAGAGCTTCGCAGCCGTCGCTCGCCGCGTCGTGCGGAATGCCCGCCGCGGTGAGGAGGTTCTGCAGCCCTTCCCGGACGTCGGTGTCGTCTTCTACGATGAGAATCGATTTCATGCGGCCGTCCTGAAGACACTCTAGGCAGGGATCCCCGCGGCTAACAGATGCATTTGATTCAGGAAGAGATGCGTTTGGCTCGGGCGGCGCGGTCCTCGCACTCCCCGCCGTAGAATGCCCGGGTGCTGCACGAATTGCTGACGCTGACCCGCCCCCTCGTCGTCCTCGACACCGAGACGACCGGAACGTACCCGGCGCGCGACCGCATCGTCGAAGTCGCGTTCGTGAAGATCCACCCGGACGGCCGGCGCGACGTCCTCCACCGGCGCATCCACCCGACCGTCCCGATCCCTCCCGAGTCGACGCGGATCCACGGCATCTCCGACGCCGACGTCGCGGGGCTCGCCCCCTTCTCTGCGATCGCACGCGAGATCGTCGATTTCCTCTCCGGCTGCGACCTCGCCGGCTACAACATCGAGGGATTCGACCTGCCGATCCTCCAGATCGAGCTCGCCCGCGCCGGAATCGACCTCGACGTGAAGGGCGTCTCGATCATCGACGCGCAGCTCGTCTTCCACAAGGAAGAGTCGCGGACGCTCGCCGACGCCATGCGCCTCTACGTCGGCCACGCGCACGAGAACGCCCACAGCGCGCTCGCGGACGCGGAAGCGACGGCGCTCGTCATCGCGGGCCAGCTCGGACGGTACCCGCAGATGCCCCGGACTCCCGAGGCCGTGGCGGCCCGCTACCCGCCTCCCCGCGGCCGCCGGGTCGACCCGGAGGGAAAGCTCGTCGCCCGCGAGGGCGTGGTCTACGTCAACTTCGGCAAGAAGCATCACGGAAAGTCTTTCGACCAGGTCCGCGCCGAGGACCCGGGATTCTTCGACTGGGTCCTCGCCGGCGACTTCTCTCCGGCCGTCAAGCGCTGCGTGCGCGACTATCTCTCCTCGCCGAAGTAGGGTCGGCGCGCCGCATCGCCGGTTTCACGTTCCGCCCGCTTCGGTCCGACAGCCGCCGAGCGAGCGCGCCCCGGGCCGGGCTGATCCATACTCACCTTCTCCCCGCCGGTCCGCCGCGGTACGCTTCCGGGCGTCAGGGAGGTCGACATGCGCAGGATTTTCCGGTTCGCGACCATCGTTCTTCTCGCCGCCGTCTGCGGCGTTCCCCCGGCGGTCGGCTCCCCTTCCCGGTCCGGGGAGCCCGCCCCCGCGCCCTTCACCGTCGGCGGCGACGTGGCGCTGCATTCCTTCATGGCGCTCGCCGACGGGCACCTGCAGAAGATCTCCGACGTCCTGCGGCTCCTCGCCGCGACCGACCGCGCCCGCGCCGCCGACTGGGAGCGGATCCGCGCCCCGCTCACCGAAGCGGGGAAGATGGTCGTCCCGGCCGTCCTCTGGTTCGCCCTCCCGGACGGCGAGTACTGGACCGCCCCGCTCGGCCGTGCCGAGGGCAACATCTCCGATCGCGCCTACTTTCCCCGGCTGCTCGCGGGCAAGTCCGTGCTGGGCGATCTGGTCGTCAGCAAGTCGACGAGCCGTAACACGGCGATCGTGGCCGTCCCGATACGCGGCGCAAGCGACAGGGTCGTCGGGGCGCTCGGGGCCTCCGTCTATCTCGACAAGCTCGGCGAGACCGTCCGCCGCGAGATGGGGGGCCTGGCGCCGGGCGAGGTGTTCTTCGCGATCGACGCCGGACCGCGGGGCGCGATCCATTCCGACCCGTCGATGATCTTCACCGATCCAATGGCTCTCGGCGACGAGAAGATGCGGGCGGCGTTCCGGCAGATCCTGTCGGGCGACCGGGGCACCGTCTCCTACACGTTCCGCGGCCAGCCGCGGACGATGCTCTACGAGAAGTCGGCGGTGACGGGTTGGTGGTACGCGTTCGGAGTGAGCCCGCGCGGGCGATAACGGGCTCGCATCCGGTGCGCGGCTCGCGCCTGCCGACGTGTCGGCGCCGCACCGACCCGGCTCCTCGCCGCTCGAGCGCTCCTGGTACGATTGAAAATGGCCGAATTCCAGAACTCAGAACCGTCCGGCGGAAAGCCGACGCGCCTGGATCTGGCAAGTCGTTGAATCTAAAACCCATTTTCGATCTCGCTCGCCGTCGGAATTGGGGTATCCGGCGTGCTTCTCAATGTGAAAGAGCTGCGCTTGGGACACACACTTGCTCCGAAGCTACGAACGACACAAGAGGCTATAATGTGCAAGGTAAGTTGTTCATCCGGTCGTTCGGAAGATGTTCAAATTTTTGGAGCAACCCTCAACGGCGGTGTACGGGGTCTCATTTCGGTCGTCCGACACCGGCGTCGCCGCGTCGTCCTGGACGCTCCGGGAACAGTGAGAGATCGTGGAGCGATCGTCCCGTCAACTGTCGGTTCTTCTCGTGGAAGCCAGCAGAGACGACGAGGAAGCGACCACCCAAACGCT